>CAIXIP010000001.1 GCA_903919535.1 uncultured Bacteroidota bacterium
TTCAATGTCGGTTAGACGTATTTCAATTACTTCAAATAAAACTACTCATCAAATTCGTTTGAAATTGGCAGGAAGTGAATTAACGATTTCTGCCGAAGATATTGATTTTGAAAACGAAGCTCAGGAGAAATTAAAATGTCAGTATGATGGGGAAGATCTAGAAATAGGATTCAACTCAAAATATTTAAATGAAATGTTGGTGGCATTGGATTCTCCTGAAGTAAAATTGGAAATGTCGCAGCCAAACAGAGCCGGTGTATTATCGCCACTTGTTGCTGATGAGCACGAAAGTATATTAATGCTTGTGATGCCAATGATGTTGAACAGTTATTAATCCTATTATTTACGATAATAAATATAAACCCGATGCATTTTAATCATCGGGTTTTTTATTTTACCACTGCCACTTTTTGTGTTTTTATCATTCCAGAATTCATATCAGTTATTTTTAAAAAATAAATCCCCTGCGATAAGGATGAAATATTAATCGTTGTAGAGTTTGTGAATGATATATTTGCTGTAATACTTTTCCCAGTGATGTCAAATAATTGAATATTCATTCTTTCTGTTGAGCTTGTTTCAATATGCAAATCAAATGATGTGGGATTCGGATAAATTTTTATATTTTCTGTTTGGTAATTATTTATTTGATTTATACCTGTATGTGCATCATTAGTGATGTAGAAAGAAGTCATATCTTCTTTGCTGTTATCTATCGAATCAATTGTTTTAACAATTATTGAAACACTTGTTGGTAAGATTACATCGAAAGTTTTAAAAAAAACGGTGTCATTATTATCAAAAATATAAGCAGCCGAATCAATGAATACTTTTAAATCAATATGTAGTGTAGAGTCATTAATTTTTGTTGTAATAATATGTGGCAATTTTTTAAAAACTAATGCACTTTGCCAGTTTACTGAATAATTTTTTATGCCATGAGTATTAATATAATCGATTTGATAATTTATTATCGAATCTTTTTGCAGTGCTTTTACATAAGGAATATCCAAGCTATCTCTTAATTGAGAAACAGGAATATTAAAATATGAAACAGATGAATCAACAACATGAATTGTGAAGTTATAATTTGGTGAATTGGAAAAATAATCTTCATTGTTTAAAAAAATGGAATAATATCCTGTGTCTAATTTTTTACTGTCAATAAAAATATCACCTGTTACTTTATTCAGAAAAATGCCATCAGGTGCTGAAGGAATACTCGGAGTATAATTAACCCAAAATCTGAAAAAGGATTGGAGAGGAAAACAACAAGGATGATAATCCTGAACAAAATTTACTGAAGCTGTTTTCCCTTTTTCAATTGTGATTAAAGGTTTATCTTTAAAAGACATTGTTTGCAAGGCATAACCGAAAGTACTGAACGATACTTTGCAAAATAAAAAGAAGTTTACTAAACCACCAATTCCGGCATTCTTACCAATAAATCGAGTAGAAGAATCTAAAAATGCTGTTAAATTTGGATTAGCGTCAGGTATATTATGAATATATTTGCGTGAATAAATTTGCTTGAAAA
>CAIXIP010000002.1 GCA_903919535.1 uncultured Bacteroidota bacterium
AAAAATTATTTATCTCAAAAAAATATAATATGTATAGAACAGTTATTATTGGTACAGGAAGCTTTTTGCCTCCTGTAATAAAAACAAACAGGGATTTTACCGTTCATGATTTTTTTGATGAAAACAAAAACAGAATAGAAACAGATCCTGCAATTGTTGTTGAAAAATTCAGGCAAATTACCGGCATTGAAGAGAGGCGTTATGCTCCATCCGAAATGAATACATCTGATATTGGGACATTTGCTGCAAGAGAAGCAATCGAAGAAAGCAAAATCGATATTGAAACATTGGATCAAATTATTGTTGCTCATAATTTCGGAAACGTTATTAAACACACCATTCAAACCGATATTTTACCTGCACTTGCATCCCGAATTAAGCATAATCTTGAAATTAATAATCCACGTTGCGTGGCGTATGATATTTTATTTGGTTGTCCTGGATGGATTCAGGGATTAATTCAAGCAGATGCTTTTATGAAAGCGCAGATGGCAAAAAAATGTTTGGTTGTTGGAGCAGAAACATTAAGTAGAGTTTTGGATGTTTACGATAGGGACAGTATGATATTTTCTGATGGAGCAGGAGCGTGTGTTGTTGAATATCAGGAAGTAGATGACAAAAATGGAAGCGGAATATTAAGTACCGCAACATTGTCGCATTGTAACGATGAAGCATACTATTTATATTTAGGAGAATCCAACTTTCCGCACTCTGATCCTCGCTTGCGATACATAAAAATGAAAGGCAGAAAGATTTATGAATATGCAATCAAACATGTTCCTTCAGCCATGAAAGAATGCTTGGACAAGGCAGAAGTTGATATAAAAGATGTAAGCATGATATTTATTCATCAGGCGAATGAAAAACTAGATGAAGCAATCATAAAAACATTGTATAAATCCTATGGAATCAACAATATCCCTGAAAACACAATACCAATGAATATTCATAAACTTGGAAATAGTTCAGTAGCTACAGTTCCAACTTTATTTGATACTGTACGAAAAGGCAAACTCGAAGGGTTTTCATTAAAGAAAGGTGATATCATATTATTTGCTTCTGTTGGTGCAGGAATGAATATAAACGCAATTTGTTACAGGATATAGTAGAAAATTAAATTTTTGAAACTCTACACTAAAAGGTTGCTTCCAATCGTTTTCGTTTAAAAATCAAATGAACCTTCGAACAGTTTTAATAATGACCCTAAGAATAATTGGGTCATTTTTACTTCTTATCCTAATCTATTTTATTACTGCTTTCACTTTATCTTACATTCCTGTCAATTCAAATTTCGTTTCCTGTAAAGAAAATTCTGTAGAAATTTATATTAAAACAAACGGTGTTCATACAGATCTTGTTCTGCCAATAAAAAATGATAATAAGGATTGGAGTATAAATGTTAACCCGTCTAAAACAAAATCAGGAAACCTTGAAGTAAAATTTGCAGCTTTCGGTTGGGGCGACAAAGGTTTTTATTTGGAAACTCCTACCTGGGCCGACCTTAAGTTTTCGACCGTATTTAGAGCACTTTTTAATTTAGGAAGCTCTGCCATGCATGTAACTTTTTATGAACGGATAAGGGAAAGTGAGTCGTGCATAAAAATTTGTATAAGTAAAGATTGCTATAAAAAAATTTGCCGTTATATAGAAACCTCTTTTGTTTGTGATGAAAAAGGTAATTATTGTCAAATTCCAAATGCTTGCTATGGAGTTGATGATTTATTTTATGAAGCGAAAGGGAGTTACAGTTTGTTTCAAACATGTAACACATGGGCAAATAATGGTTTAAAAGCAGGCAATCTGAAAGCTTGCCTTTGGACCCCATTTGACAAAGGGATTTTCCATCTGTACAAATGATATTCTAACACGATTTTGCCAAGTACATGGCCATCTCAGAGCCAATCTTGTGAGCAAAGATTTAGCCCCTGATTCCTTAACAAAATTTAACAGGCTTAATCACATAAATTGGGCGTAGTTTTATTTTGATACATCGTAATAATAGCTACATTTGTTACCCAAAATAAAAAAAACAAAATCGATTATGAACAAACAAATTTTCTTAAAAACATTAGTTCTTCCTTTTGCATTGCTTTCTATTGGCAACCTTATTGCTCAGGATAATAAAGATGCTGTATTAATGACCATTGGCAACTCTAAAGTTACCGTATCGGAATTTGAAAATGTGTACCACAAAAACAACACAAAAGAGGCTGTTAATGACAGTAAATCATTAAATGAGTATGTTGATCTTTATGTAAACTTCAAGTTGAAAGTAAAAGAAGCTGAAGAGTTAGGATTAGATACAGCTAAATCATTTATTGACGAGTTAAATGGATATCGTAAGCAGTTAGCTCAGCCATATTTGACTGACAAGGATGTAAATGAAAAATTATTAAAAGAAACTTATGACCGTCTAAAGGAAGACATTCATGCTTCTCATATTTTAGTTAAAGTTGCAGAAAATGCTTTACCTAAGGATACTTTGGAAGCTTACAATAAGATAATGAAAATCCGTTCTAGAATTCTTAAAGGAGAAGACTTTAATAAAGTTGCTTCTGAAAAAGGAATTTCGGACGATCCTTCTTCAAAAGAAAACGGTGGAGATCTAGGATATTTTACTGCTTTACAAATGGTATATCAATTTGAGTCAGCAGCATTTAATACTAAAGTTGGTGATATTTCAATGCCTGTTCGTACTCGTTATGGATATCATATCATTAAAGTTACTGATAGAAGAAAAGCTCAAGGTGAAGTATTAGTTGCGCATATCATGGTTAAAACAGCAGCAACAATGTCAAAAGATGATTCGACAAATACCCGAATAAAAATTGATGAGATATATAGTAAGTTGAAAGCAGGAGCAAAATTTGAAGACCTTGCTCAACAATATTCTGATGATAAAGCATCCGCAAAAAACAAAGGAGAATTACCTTGGTTTGGAACTGCTAAAATGCCAATCGAATTTGAAAAAACAGCATTTGCTTTAGTAAATAAAGGAGATATCTCTGAACCGATGCGAACAAAATATGGCTGGCACATCATTAAATTAATTGACAAAAGAGGATTAGCTTCATTTGAAGATATGAAAAGTGACCTAAAAGCCAAAGTAACAAAGGATTCTCGCTCACAAGTTGGACGTACAGCTTTGATCGCAAAAATAAAAGCAGAAAGTAAATTCAAGGAAACAATAAAATCTCGTGATGAGTTTTATAAATTAATTGACACTACAATTTTTGAAGGACGTTGGGATGCTGCAAAAGCTGCAAGTTTGAAAAAAGGAATGTTTAATTTGAATGATAAAGTATATACGCAAACTGACTTTGCAAATTATATTTCTTCACACCAAAGTAAACGACCAAAAACAGATGTTCAAATGGTGATTAATCAGTTATACAGTCAGTTTGTTGACGAAACTATTGTTGCTTATGAAGAATCTCGCCTGGATAAAAAATATCCTGAATTTAAAGCGTTAATGCAAGAGTACCGTGACGGAATTTTATTGTTCGAATTAACTGACCAAAAAGTATGGTCAAAAGCAGTAAAAGACACCACTGGTTCTAAAGAATTTTACAATTCTCACAATACAAATTATATGTGGGACGAACGTGCTGATGCTTCCATTTATTCATGTGCTGATGATAAAATTGCTGCTCAGGTTAGAAAGCTTTTATTAAAAAAGAAATCTGAAAAAGATATTTTAACTGAAGTGAACAAAAACTCTCAATTAAACCTACAAGTTGAAACTCGTTTATTTGTTAAAGGAGAAAACGAATTTGTAGATAAAAACTGGAATCCGGGAACTTCAGGAAACCTTGTTTCTGAAAAAGATAAAAAAGTGATAATCGTTGTTACATCTAAATTATTAAAACCGGAGCCTAAAGCATATAATGATGCAAAAGGAATGGTAACAGCTGATTACCAAAACTTTTTAGAAAAACAATGGATTGATTCTTTAAAGAAAAAATATCCCGTAACAATTGATAAAAACGTTCTTTCAACTGTTAAATAATTATCGATAAACGAATGATTACTGATATGAAGATCTTGATGTTTAAGGTTTTGTAAAATAGTAATCATTCGTTTATTTGTAACTAATGATTCGTAAATTCGTCCCGATAGATATCGGGATTCGTTTTTTTTAACCATTTTTATTCATTACATATTTTATTTTTTTGAAAAATATTCTTGCATATAGTTTTTTGCTTTTTATTCTTGTATCCTGCACTAATAATCCCAACAAAGAGAATGACCGGGTTATAATTGCTCGTGCAGGCGACAGGTATTTTTATTCCGATGAAATAAAAGATATTGTACCCAAAGGCACATCCACAAAAGATAGTGTTGAGTTAATCAAGAAATATATTGATAATTGGGTTCATGAATCATTGGTAATTCAAAAGGCAGAAAACAATTTAACTGACATCCAAAAAAATGTTGAAAAACAACTTACAGATTACAGAAATTCGTTGATCACCTACACTTATGAAAAAGAACTTGTAAAACAAAAACTTGATACTGCCGTTACTCCTGATGAAATCGAACAATACTATAACGCAAATCAAGCCGATTTTCAGCTAAAGGACAATATTATAAAAGTAATTTACATTAAAGTTAACAAGAAGGCACCAGGGAAGGAGAAACTAAAGAAATGGTATATGTCCGATAATCCTAAAGACAGAGAACAACTTGCTAGTTATTGCCATCAATTTGCCGAGAATTTTTATTTAGATGATAACTCCTGGTTGTTATTTGATGATTTGTTGAAAGAAATACCAATTCAAACCTATAATAAAGAGTTATTTTTGCAAAACAATCGAATCGTTGAAGTAAGCGATTCACTCAATAATTATTTTCTGAATATTAAAGGTTTCAAGATTAGAAACAGTCTTTCTCCCTTAAGTTTTGAAAAAGAAAACATTAAGAATATTATATTAAATAAACGCAAATTGGAACTCATTACAAAAATGAAAAATGATGTTTACAATGATGCTGTAAATGATAAAAAAATTGAAATCTATATCAATGATAAATCTAAAAAATAAGTTATTCCCTCTTGCTTTTTGCCTTTTTGGAGTTGTTGGAGCTAATGCACAAGGAAAAGTAATTGATCGTATAATTGCTGTTGTTGGCGAAAATACGATTTTGCAATCTGAGCTTGAAACTCAGTATCAACAAATGGTGACTGCCCAGGAACCTGTAGATGAAAATAGCCATTGTAAATTAATGGAAGAGCTATTATATCAAAAATTATTACTCGCTCAGGCACAAAAAGACAGTTTAAATGTTACTGAAACTCAAATTGAACAAGAGTTAGACAGAAGATTACGTTTTTACATTCAACAATTTGGTTCTGAAGAAAAATTTACTGCTTTTTATGGAAAATCCGTTGACGATTTCAAAGCCGATCTTAAAGATAATGTACGTGACTTATTATTAGCACAGCAAATGCAAGGAAAAATAACTGGTGATATTTCAGTTACTCCAAATGAAGTTAGAACATTTTTCAATAACATCCCACAAGATTCTATTCCTCTAATCAATGCAGAAGTTGAAGTTGGACAAATTGTAAAAACGCCTCTGATTTCTGCAGAAGCAAAAAGAGAAGCCAAAGATAAGATCGCTGGTATTCGCCAACGTATTATGAAAGGAGAGAGCAGTTTTTCTGCCATGGCTGCATTGTATTCAGAAGACCCAGGTTCTGCAAGTAAAGGTGGTTTATATGAGAATATACAACGTGGACAGTTTGTTCCTGAATGGGATGGTTGGGCATTTAAACTAAAAAAGAATGAGATAAGTGAAGTGTTTGAAACGATGTACGGTTTTTTTATCATTCAGCTAATTGAAAGAAGGGGAGATGCTGTTGATGCACGTAGTTTATTGATTGCTCCCAAAGTTGATGTTCAGGACCTTTTAAAAGCAAAATTATCATTGGATACAATTTATACGAAACTTACAAAGGATACTGTTTTATTTTCTGATGCTGCAGCAAAATATTCAACTGATGAAGAAAGTAAAAACAGTGGTGGACTGATCGTAAATCCATATACTGGTTCTTCTCGTTTCGAAATGGATGAGATAGGGCAAATGGACCAAAATGTAGCATTTGCAATCGAAAAATTAAAAGTAGGTGAGTTTACAAAACCAATGCCCTTTGCAACAAAAGATGGTAAACAAGCTTATCGAATTTTATATTTAAAAACAAGAACTTTGCCTCATCGTGGTAATTTAATTGATGATTATCAACGTATTCAAGGCATGGCTCTAGTAAAAAAGCAACAAGATGCTATTCAACTTTGGATAAAGAAAAAAGTGGTGAATACCTTTGTTAGCATTTCTGATGACTATAAAAAGTGTTCCTATAAAAACAAGTGGGTTAATTAAAAAAAATATACATGTATAAATCAGATGTAGAAGCCGTTGATGCCTTTGTAGCAAAATACAAGGAGTTAAATGCTGAAATCGGAAAAATAATTATAGGGCAAGATGATGTTGTAAAAGATGTTTTAATTTCCATTTTTAGCAGAGGGCATTGTTTATTGATTGGTGTTCCCGGTCTTGCTAAAACATTACTTGTTAATACTATTGCTGATGTATTAGGATTATCTTATAACCGAATTCAATTTACTCCTGATCTTATGCCTTCCGATATTATCGGTTCAGAAATATTAGGCGAAGACCGACATTTTAAATTTATAAAAGGACCTTTATTTGCTAATATAATTTTAGCGGATGAAATTAATCGTACTCCTCCAAAAACACAAGCTGCCTTGCTTGAAGCAATGCAAGAACGTAGTATTACTACAGGAGGAAAGCGCTATGAATTAGGAAATCCATTTTTTGTTTTAGCTACTCAAAACCCAATAGAGCAGGAGGGAACTTATCCTTTACCGGAAGCACAACTAGACCGTTTCATGTTTAATGTTTGGCTCGATTACCCATCTTATCAAGATGAGTTATTGGTTGTAAAAAACACTACTGCAGATAAAAAAGTAGAGCTTAAAAAAATATTAACTGCCGAAGAAATTATATACTTTCAAAATCTTGTTCGTAGGATTCCTATCGCTGATAATGTTCTGGAATATGCTGTAAAATTAGCATCTAAGAGCAGGCCGAATACAAAACTTGCTGCTGACATTTCAAATGATTATTTATCTTGGGGAGCAGGCCCACGTGCATCACAATATCTTGTTATCGGAGCTAAATGTCATTCTTTAATTAAAGGAAAATATTCTCCGGATATCGAAGATGTAAAAGCGATAGCTGCTGCAATTCTTCGCCATCGCATTGTTCGTAATTACAAAGCTGAAGCAGAAGGAGTAAGCGTTGATAAGATAATTGAAGAATTATTAAAGTAATACCCCATTCACTAAGTAACATCTTCCTGTTAAAAACTTCAAGCCAACGGGAGTTCTTCATGCTACATCTATTTATAAGTTTAAAGAATTATTATAATCGTTGAATTTTGTCATTCTCGTAAAATGGGAATGTCAATAAATTTCAAATCCATAAAATTCAAACAAATGAATGTACATCTTATCGCTATTGGCGGAAGTGCTATGCACAACATGGCAATTGCAATGCACAAAAAAGGTTTTATTGTTACAGGTTCTGATGACGAAATTTTCGAACCATCAAAAAGTCGTTTGGCAAAACTTAATTTATTACCCGTAAAAGAAGGATGGGATATAAATAACATTCATAAAGGATTAGATGCTGTGATTCTTGGAATGCACGCTCGTGCTGATAATCCCGAACTATTAAAAGCTCAGGAATTAGGTTTAAAAATATATTCATATCCCGAATATATTTATGAGCAAACAAAAGATAAAACAAGAGTTGTGATTGGAGGAAGCCATGGTAAAACATCAATAACTGCAATGATCTTACATGTGCTAAATTTTCATAAAATTGATTGTGATTATCTGGTGGGAGCGCAGCTGGAAGGTTTCGATACAATGGTAAAACTTACCAAAGAAGCTAAAATTGCAGTGATTGAAGGCGATGAATATCTTTCTTCGCCAATAGACAGAAGACCGAAATTTCATTTATATAAACCCAATATTGCTATAATGAGTGGCATAGCATGGGATCATATCAATGTATTTCCAACATTTGAAAATTATGTTGAACAGTTTAAAATATTTATTGATCTGATAGAGCAGGGGGGAAGCCTTGTTTATTGCGAGCTTGATAAAGAAGTAAAAAAAGTTTGTGAAACCGCTCGTAGGGATATTAAAAAACTTCCGTATGGAATCCCTGAACATAAAATTGTAAACGGAATAACTTTTTTACTGATCAATTCAAATGAGAACAGTGTTACAAATGTTCCATTGCAAATATTTGGTGAACACAATTTAATGAATGTTACCGGAGCAAGGTTGGCATGTAACCAACTTGAAATTAGTGATGAACAATTTTATGATGCCATTCGTTATTTTAAAGGTGCAGCAAAGCGATTGGAGCTTATTAAAAAAAATGACAGAACAGCTATTTATAAGGACTTTGCACATTCTCCATCAAAGTTAAAAGCAACAACACAAGCTGTAAAAAAACAATTCCCTGATCGAAATTTAATTGCATGTATGGAGCTACATACATTCAGTAGCCTGAATGATGCTTTTTTAAACGAATACAAAGGCTCCATGGAATTAGCTGATGAAGCAATTGTATATTTTAATCCTCATACTATTGAGCATAAAAAATTAAAGCCCATTACCGAAGAACAAGTAAAAAAAGCATTTGGCGGCACTAATATTAAAACATATACCGATTCAAAATTACTTTTGAATGATCTATTGCAAATGAATTTTGAAAATAAAAATTTATTGATGATGAGCTCAGGTAATTTCGATGGTATGGATCTAAAGTCTCTGGGAGACATTATTATTAAGTAATTTTTTTAATCATCTGTTTGGTCATTCGAGTGATATCGCTTTTCGGAAATTATTTCAATTAATTACCAAATTGTCAGTTCGAGTATTTTTCTTTTCGAAAAATGTATCAAAGGTTTATGAAAGAGTCAGTTCAAGTGATTTCGCTTTTCGCGAAATTGTATCGAGAACGTGCGAAAGGGGGTTAAACTAATTAATTTTCGTGGCACCTTACAATAATGTTCTCGATACATTTCTTCCGCTACCGCTTCAGAAAGACTCGAACTGACGGAAACTTCTCGCCAATTGGGTTCGAACAAATACAGTGAATCGGCTATTTTTTTTTGCACCATTACCATAAAACTAAACCGGCTTGAAATGATTAATTATCATCTCAAGCCGTTTTAAAAATTCTTGGAGTAGAATTAGTGTTTAATAAAATTTTAAATATGTTTTTATAATCTCAATTTCTTAGAAATCATTTTCTCACCATTATA
>CAIXIP010000003.1 GCA_903919535.1 uncultured Bacteroidota bacterium
AAAATAATTGAAAAATCTAAAAACCTTAGTGTTGTTGCCTCTAAAAATAAAAAATATTTAAAACAAAAAAATATTCAAATCGCTTATTCGAAAAAAAATTCAACTGATCCAAATTCAATAATTATAAAAGAGGAACACAAAGAAACTATTGCTCAAAACAGCAATGAAAACAAGCAAATAGAAACACTTGTGGATAACGCAATTTCAAAATCACAAACTCAATCAATATCAGTTGAAAAGAAAACAGAGAACACAAAATCTCTTGAGTATCTTTCGTTACGACAATTAGCTGCAGAAAAAATTAAAGAAAAAACATTGGATGATAATACTCTTGCGATGCAAAAGAAAAGTGGGCGATTGAAAAAATTCAGTGCATGGGATATGGCACAAATTATTACCAAAGGGATTAGCAAGATCACCGGGCGCAACATTGAAGTAAAACCCACTTACAACGATGAAGGTGCAGTTACTGCGTATGCTTTAGGAGATGGACTTGAAGTTTCGAGAGGGAGATAAGCAATTCGTTTTTTTGCATCTTTACGTTTTGTTTAACATTTCAGAAAAAGTCATTATGTTCAAAACATCAAAAATTTTACTCCTCTTCTTTCACCTGTCAGCTTTCCTGTTTTTTTCATTCAAAGTAACCGCACAAAATGAAAAAATAAATTTTTCCAAAATTGATTCCTATGCAAAATCCATTAAGGGAATTAATGATATTGGAAAACTATCGAAAAAATTAACCGCTCCTTTTAAAACAGACTTAGAAAAAACTCGCTCTATTTTCAGGTGGATCACCGAAAATATAGCCTATGATACAAAAGAATATCATGTTACTCCAGACCAATCAAGTTACACCAAACTATTCAACACGATTGATATCAACAAAAAAAATATCTATGAGCTTTATGATGAAAAAATAGCAACATATGTTCTGAAAAATAAAAAAGGAATTTGTGCAGGATATGCCGCTTTATTTAAAGCGTTATGCGATAGTTCAAAAATTAAAGCAGAAATAGTAAATGGAAAAGCAAAAAACTCAACCTCTCAGATTGGAACGGCATTTAAAGAAAATCATGCCTGGAATGCTGTTTACCTCGATGATAAATGGCAGTTAGTAGACGTAACCTGGGCAAGCGGTTCTTGTAATGACAGTGTCACAATGTTTATAAAAAAATATGACGACAGTTATTTTTTAACCCCACCAAACAAATTGATTTTAAACCATTATCCAACTGACGCCAAATGGTTTTTAATGAAAAATGTACCGTCAGAAGTACAGTTTTATAGCTATCCATTAATTTTTAATGGTTACTTTCAAAATGACATTAGTTCTTTTTACCCTATTAATGGGGTTATAGAAGGGAAAACAGGGTCTAAAATTTCATTTGAGATCAGATCACCCGCAAGCGATTTTGACGTTTCTGTTGGAACAAAAACCGGGAGCAATGAAGTAAAAATAAAAAAGCAGGAAAAAATAACAACCTATGAATATACTGTTACTTCTGATAAAGAGGATGTACTTACTATATATTTAAATCACGAAGCAATATTTGATTATCGCATTATTGCAATCCCTCCAAATTAAAAATTCGAAAAGCATTCCATAAAATCTATTGTTTATTTACTTTCGGATAATTCACATTATAATGCAAACCCCTACTCTCTTTGCGCTCTTTCGCGTGTTTGATAATGATATAAGCAACATTTATCAAGTTACGCAATTCGCATAATTTTGGAGAGATCGTAGTTTTTAAATACAAATCCTCGTTCTCTTTGTAAATTATTTCCAATCTGTCAAACGCTCGCTGCAGGCGAATGTCGGACCGAACGATACCAACATAGTTCGACATAATGGATTGCACTTCACGAAGAGATTGTATCAGCAAAACCATTTCTTCCGGATGATGAGTTCCTTCTGCATCCCAGTCGGGAATAGATTCGCAGAACTTATTTGTTTTTGCTAATGCTATTGCTTCGTTCGCTGCATGATGTGCATAAACAATTGCTTCCAGCAATGAATTAGACGCCAATCGATTGGCGCCATGCAAACCCGTGCAGGAGCATTCGCCAATTGCATACAAATTATCAATTGAGCTTTTTCCATTTTTGTCAACTTTTATTCCACCACACATGTAATGCGCTGCAGGCACTACAGGAATATAATCTTTCATCATATCAATTCCCAAACTCAAACACTTTTCATAAATGTTCGGGAAATGTTTTATCATTTCTTCTTTATCAAAATGTCGACAATCTAAATACACATAATCATCACCACGAGTTTTCATTTCATTGTCAATTGCTCTTGCAACAATATCACGAGGGGCAAGTGATTTGCGCTCATCGTATTTTTGCATAAACTCTTTTCCATCAATAGTTTTTAAAACTCCACCAAAACCTCTAACAGCTTCTGAAATTAAGAATGACGGACTTTCAAGAGGATTATATAATGATGTTGGATGAAATTGATAGAACTCCATTCCTTCTACTTTCCCTTTTGCACGGTACACCATTGCTACACCATCGCCAGTTGCAATGGTTGGGTTAGTAGTTGTTCCATAAACCTGTCCTGCTCCACCTGTTGCCATTAAAATTGCTTTTGCAAGAACAGTATCAATGATATTGGTTTTTAAATTTAATACATATGCGCCATAGCATTTAATATCAGGCCTTCGGCTATTCACCTCTTCGCCTAAATGATGTTGTGTTAAAATATCTATTGCAAAATGATGGTCGAGAATTTCGATATTCGGATGCTTATGAACTGCTGCTAATAAAGCACGCTCAATTTCAAAACCGG
This sequence comes from uncultured Bacteroidota bacterium, assembly GCA_903919535.1. Lineage (GTDB taxonomy): Bacteria > Bacteroidota > Bacteroidia > 2-12-FULL-35-15 > 2-12-FULL-35-15 > 2-12-FULL-35-15. Next base: position 2,801 of record CAIXIP010000003.1, read on the forward strand.
TATTGTCTTTATGGTGCAAAATACGGTGTTCAGAGTGTCCACCTTCTTTTGCAAGGTCGTACTCACCACTTTCGGTTTTATCAAATTTTGCTCCCCACTCAATTAATTCTTTTATTCTTTCTGTTGATTCTGTTATTACCATACGCACAATTTCTTCATCACAAATTCCATCTCCTGCAATCAAGGTATCTTTAATATGTTTTTCATAACTATCCGGACTATACATCACAGCAGCTATTCCGCCCTGAGCATATTTTGTATTGCTCTCGTCTTCATTTGCTTTCGTGATCATACAAACAGAACCATGCTGTGCAACTTTAAGTGCATAACTTAAACCTGCAACTCCCGATCCGATAATTAAAAAATCAACTCTCTTTTTCAAAACACAAATTTTTGATGAATACTTTCTTAAACGAATGTTCTTATCTTTGTTTGATAAAAATTCAAGCAAAGGTGCAAAGAATTTCTAATTAACAAAAATGAACTCATTAGTAAAAAGGCCAACCGTTATATACGCTGAAAGTACACCGAATCCTTCTTCAATGAAATTTGTTGCCAATCATTTATTGGTGCATAATGGCGCTACAGCACAATATCTTTCAAAAGCAGAAACCAAGGGCGCTCCTCTAGCAGCAAAATTATTTGAATTTCCTTTTGTGAAAGCTGTTTTTATGGCCGCAAATTTTGTTACTGTTGCAAAAACAGATGCTGTTCAATGGGAAGACATCACACTTGAATTGCGCGATTTTATTCGTATTTACATTAGCGAAGGAAAAGAAATAATAACCGACCTTCCGAAAACAGAAGTTGCTGTTGACAATACGTTTACAGAAAAAAAGGAAGTTTTTACTGAACATGTTTCGCCAATAAACGACATAGAAGTAAAAATTGTAGAAACGCTGGAACAATATATTCGTCCTGCTGTTGAAGGCGATGGCGGAAGCATCACTTTTAAAAGTTTTAAAGATGGAATTGTAACCGTTCAAATGCGTGGTGCCTGCAGCGGTTGTCCTTCATCAACAGTTACGTTGAAAGCCGGTATCGAAGGCTTATTGAAACGTATGATTCCTGAAGTAAAGGAAGTGGTGTCGGAAGCAATGTAATACCAATTGAATTTATAAAATAGTCCAACGTGTGCTGTCAGTCTGAGTTTGTCGAAGACTGTGTGTGGAAATTTGCAGAAAAAAACATATTGGTAATTGGCGTTTGTGCAGATTTTATTCTTTAACAAATTTCGATACAGAAATCAAAGATCCTGATTTTGAAATAATCTTTATAAAATAAATACCTGCCGATAAACTTTCAATGTTTAGTGTGGTAATGCTACTTTTTATTTCTGCATTTGTTAATTGAAGCTGACCAAATACGTTCGTTATTTCAATTTTAGAATCTGCTAAATTTCCGTTTGTGTTTTCTATATTAATAATTGTATTTGCAGGATTGGGATAAAGTTTAATATTATTTTCCTTTTCTTTTTCTTCCAATCCCGAAGGTGTTTCTCCAACGTAAATATCATCTATATAATAATAAGCTTCCAGTGTATTAAACACCGTGCCTCCTAAATATTGATATGTCGTATTAGCATCATCTCTGAAATTGCCAATGGTCATGTACTTTTCGCCACCCTGCGCAACAAATGAATTGTTAATTGACATCCAATTTGTTTTATCATTTAACATGTTACCTGCTTGGTTTTCTATTTGAGGAATACCTGTTACCCATGACCATGGCGTTGGAAAGGGATTGAAAAGTGTATCAGTGAATAAAGCTCCTATATTTTCTATTGCGTATTGAATTGTATCACCCAAACTTACGTGCATGGTAACATAATAAGTATGCCCGGCAATCAGACTCGAAATTAAAGGAACTTCAATATATTCTCTACAAAACAAATAGGTATTATAAGCTATTAACCCAACATACCCTCGCCCATTATGCGGATATTGATAGCCTATAAAATTACTTGGTACACCTTGCGATTGAGCTGTGTGTGAGGTGTCACACATATTAAAAATGTCAGCAGAATTAAATTGATCCCAAGGAGCGTAGTCGATATTAAATATTAAATAATTATTGGGTACGAAACAAATAGTTGTATCTCCCTTTTCAAACCCGGGGTTAGGTACTAAATTTTGAGACTCTGTTATAAAAGAAGAACACAGACTCAAAACAATTATTATTCTGAGCCTCTGTTTCATAATAAGGGTGTATTTTGAAAAATGTTTCTTAATCTTTTATTATTTTCTTATTTATCACCTCATCATTCGTGATGACCTGCAAATAATAAATTCCTTTTGCAAATTCACTCAAGCTGATCTGCTTTTTGTAGGTTCCAACAAATTGATTTAATTCATTTGAATAAACAAGTTGCCCGGCCACATTTGTAATATTAATTTTTACATCGTTTGCTTTCAACAAATTCAATTCAAGAATAAAATTTGCTGTGGTCGGATTTGGATAAATATTCAATAATACATTTCCATTTGCTTCAACTATTCCTGCATCAACAACAGCTATTGTAGGTGAAGCTGTTGAGCATCCTACAGAATTATACACCTCAACATAATAACTTCCATTCTGAGTAAAAATATAAGTCTGACTTATTGCTCCAGCTATTGGCGAACCATTCAAGTACCATTGATAATTAGTTGCTGTTGAAGCGCAATACAAAGTGTCGTGTCCGCGATTAATTGCAGGAACAGAAGGATTATTAAACACTGAAATAAGAACCGCATCTGAATTTATACAACCAAAAGAAGATGTTCCAACAACAGTATACGTAGTATTAACCATTGGTGCTGCAGTTGGTGAGGCTATTGTTGAATCACTCAATGTAGCTCCCGGATGCCAGATATATGATGCGCCACCTGTTGCATTAAGAATAACATTGAAAGTTTTACAAGTGCTATCGTTTGCACCTGCATTGATTGTAGGTAATGGATGAACAGAAACTGCTTGTGTTGCTGAACTTAGGCAACCTTGCGGATTATCAATTGTAAGCGTATAAGTACCTGCAGCAGAAACCGTAATAGATTGCAGTGTATCATTTACTGATGTACTCCATTGATAAGAGTTGGCAACAGATGATGTAAGTGTTACAGAATCCCCTATACACAAAGATGTTGAACGGCTTGCAGTAATTATTGGAGCAGACAACAGAGCAACATTTACAACCACTGTATCGAGATCAACACATCCGTTTGTATTTGTGATTGCGACAATATAAGAGGTAGTAACGGTTGGCGTTGCAACAGTAGTTGCAGTTGTTAAACTCGATAAAGTTCCGTTGTTTGGAGTCCATGCGTAACTTACAGCACCAATTGCTGATGCTGTTAATGTTGTGTTTGCACCCAAACAAATTGTTGCATCATTTCCTGCATTAGCAGTAAGTTGACAGTATTTTATTGTTTCATAATCTTCGTTTGAGCCAGAGCCCTTACTGAATCCGGAAATAAATACGTTGCCAATATTATCAATTGCTATTGCAGCTGCCTGATCAGAGTTATTCCCTGTGCCATTATATTTTGTCAGCCATTTTTGAACACCGGTAGAATCATATTTTATGGTTGCATAATCGTTGCTTAGTCCGGATGTAAAACTATAGCCGGTCACATAAACACTTCCTGCAGCATCTATTGCCAATGCTTTGCCTTCGTCATATCCATTTGACGAGCTGTTATATCGGTTCAACCATTTTTGAGTTCCTGCATTATTGTATTTGATGGTAACAATATCTTCTGCCGCAGGTGATACCCCTATGCTTTTTCCTGTAACAATAACGTTGTTAAAAGCATCTAGTTTTATTGCGTTTGCTTTGTCATAATCGTTTCCTGATCCGTTATAACGCTTCGCCCATTGCTGAGTTCCGGCTGAATTATATTTTACGGTTGCATAATCAAAGTTTGTAAGAACTGCTGTTTGGCTATAGCCGGTCACATATACATTTCCCGAACCATCAACAGCAAGCGCACGCGCTTCATCATATTTGCTGTCTGTTCCATTATAGCTGGCAAACCAGGCTTGAGTTCCCGCCAAATCATATTTTATGGTAAGATAGTTGAAATCATTTGCTGCACTCACATAACTGTATCCTGCAACATACACATTGGTAGCATCCAACACAATTGCATAAGCAACATCAATATCGCTACCGGCACCATCATAACGCTTTGCCCAAGTTTGTGCTCCGGCTGAACTATATTTTATTGTTGTTGCTGCGCTATTAGATCCAGTCCCATCACTTGTTCCTGTAACATAAACATTTCCAGATACATCAACGGCCACATCCCATGCCTCATCTGTCCCATTTGTAGTATTATTATACCTGGATGCCCACTGTTGAGCCCCTGTAGAATTATATTTTATTGTAGCATAATCATAACCTGTAGTGGCGGTACCATAGCTCCAACCGGTAACATAAACATTTCCGGATGCGTCAACCGCTATTGCGTGTGCCTCATCAAGACTATTTCCTGTTCCATTGTATTCTGATTTCCATTGCTGAACACCAGATGCATTATATTTTATAGTTACATAATCAAAATTACCACTAGTTCCCTGAGCAATGCCGGTTACATATACATTACCTGAAGCATCAATAACCATGTCTTCAGCTTTGTCTGTATTGCTTCCTGTACTCGAATAACGAGTTTGCCACTGAATATTAACCTGGGCATTAAGAGATAAAAAACATAAGATAATAATAGAAGAGAGTATTCCTTTTTTCATAGAGATAGTAATATAGGCATGTCAAAACTAATCTTTTTTTTTCAAACGTTAAATAAGGTCGGACAATAATTTTGAAGGTTCTAAAATTTGTGGGAGTAAAAAAATTATTACATTTACGTTTGATTAAAAAACGATACTCTCTGAATGAAGAATAAATTTTTACTTATTTGTTTGTTTATTTCTTTTCTCCCTTTAATTTCCTCAGCAACTCACATTGTTGGAGGATCTTTAACATACGAACAAATAGGCGGATCAACCTATCGTATAACATTAAAACTTTACCGTGACTGTAAATCTGGAAGTGCAGCATTTCCTAGCCCTGTTATTATTGAAATCAGAAAAAATACTGGCACCGCATTTACAACAGTTTCTATCCCTTTTCCGGGAGCAACTGTGGTTCCTCCAAATATAGATACTTGCGCTACTAATCCAGGGATTTGCTTAGAAGAAGCCATTTATACAAAAGTAGTAACAGGCTTACCTCCTAGTGCTGGTGGGTACCATTTATATTATCAATATTGTTGCAGAAACAGTACCTTATTAAATATTGTTAGTCCATTAACTGCTGGAGAAACATGGTACGCTCACATTCCTGATAATGGTGTTGTAATTTCAAATAGCAGTCCTAAATGGGTAAATCCACCACCTGTGTTTGTTTGTCAGGGTAACAACATGTCGGTAAATCACTCTGCAACTGATGCTGATGGAGATTCATTGGTTTATTCACTTTATACACCTTATAATGATGGCGCAATAACATATCCTGGTGGCGTTTTTACTACAGGACCTGTTACTTGGGCAAGCACATACGGAGCAAACAATCCTTTAGACCCTGCAGTATTAAATTCATTAACAATTTCCTCAAGTGGAATAATAAACGGTGTCCCTCCTACAATCGGACAGTTTGTTGTAGGCGTTCGCTGTAAAGAATGGCGAAATGGTGTTTTGATAGGTGAGATTTTACGCGACTTTCAAATGAATGTTGTTAACTGTCCGCCATTAGCTGTGGCTGGATTTACTTCTCACGGTGCTTGTAATGGATTAACAATTTCTTTTACTAATACTACTACCCCGTCAGCAAATACTTATTTTTGGAATTTTGGTAATGGAGCAACTCTTTCCGATACCTCTCATGCAACAAATCCTTCATACACTTATCCTTCATTGGGGAATTACACAGCAATGCTGATAATTAATAAAGGAACGGCTTGTGCAGATACCTTTACTCAAGCTGTAAACGTTTCATTTATTAATACCAATTTTACAAGTACTTCACCTGGTTGTAAAGGATTTCCAATAAATTTTACAGATGCTTCTGCTGTTAATCCGGCTACAACAGTTACCAATTGGAACTGGAATTTTGGTGACGGAAATACTTCAACAGCACAAAACCCATCACATCCTTATAATGCAGGAGGTACTTATACTGTAACATTAATTTCCAGTTCGGCAGCCGGATGTAAAGACACAATGGTTCACACTGTAAACATACAAGGAACACCTGTTGCAAATGCGGGAAGCGATACAAGCAGTTGTACAAATAATCCAAGTGTTGGCTTAGGAGGAACAATACTAAATGCCGGTGGAGGAATGTGGAATGGTTCTGGAACTTTTACACCAAGCAATTTTTCATTGAATGCTACTTATACACCATCTGCTAGCGCTGTGACAAATGGTGCTGATACATTACTATTGATTACAACAAGTAATGCACTTTGTCCGGCCGACACCGATCAAGTGGTAATCAGCTTTTATGCTGGACCTTCAGTAAATGCAGGGGCTGATATTATTGCTTGTAAAGACACAACCAGCATTCCTATTTGCGCCATAATAACTGTTGCCTCAGGTGGCGTTTGGCAAACAACAGGCTCTGGAACAATTGTAAACCCTCTTTTGGCTTGTACACAATATTTGCCAAGTTCGGCTGATACTGCAGCGGGATCAGTTATTCTTTATAATTCTACTACCGGAAATGGAAATTGTTTGGCTTCAAACGATTCAATAATTATTACGTTTACACCATTACACATTATTGATGTAAAAGTTATTGATAGTATTTGTGCTGGCACTCCTATTCCACTATTTGCAGCATCAACAACCAATGCAGGAATTTGGTCATCTAGCGGAAGCGGAAATTTCCTTCCAAACAATTCAACAATGCCAAACTCTTTATACAATCCAAGCGCTGCTGATAACACATCCGGAAACGTTTCCCTATATTTTACTACTACCAACAATACCGGTTGTAAAGCAATTAAGGATACTTCAATAGTTATTTTGATTCCGGCACCTACACCAATATTTACAAGTGTTAGCGCTTGTCCATATGCAAATGTTGTGTTTACTGATGCATCTGTTTCGGTAGGTCCAATCGTTATCTGGAATTGGAATTTTGGTGATGCTTCAACTAGCTCATCTCAAAATCCTTCACATGTTTATTCTGCAGGTGGCCCTTATAATGTTTCATTGATAGTAACTTCAATCAATGGCTGTGTTGATACAGCTATACAAACTATTAACGTTTATAATAAACCGAATGCCGACTTCTGGTCTGATGGAATTTGTTTAGGTAGTGGAACATCATTTTTAGATTCTTCAACGGTTAATGGAGCAACTATTTCCTCCTGGAACTGGAATTTTGGTGATGCCACAACTGCTAACACTCAAGACCCAACTCATGTTTATGCTGGTGGAGGAAATTATATTACAACATTAATTGTTCAATCATCACAGGGTTGTATTGATACCGTTTCCCATACAGTTAACGTTTTACCTGGCCCAACAGCCGGATTTATTTCTGATGATTACTCTGCAACACTTTATCAAAATGTTCACTTCACCGACCAATCAAATAGTGCAGTTTCGTGGTTATGGAATTTTGGTGACTCATCAGTTGATTCAACATCAACAGTTCAAAATCCGACACACGTGTACAACAAAGGCGGATTTTATGATGTATGCTTATATGTTACCGATGCAAGCGGTTGTACTGACACTATTTGCAGAACAGAAATTGTTTCATCACCACCAGTTGTCCCTAGCGGATTTTCACCAAATGGAGATGGACAAAATGATGTATTCTATGTTTATGGCGGACCGTTTAAAAAATTATCATTTAGAATTTATAACAATTGGGGAGAAGTGATCTTTGAATCTGATAATCAGGCAAAAGGTTGGGATGGAAAAAGAAATGGCATTGACCAAGCAATTGGTGTTTACGTTTACACTGTGGTAGGTATAACCCAGGATGACGAAGAACACTCTCTGTCGGGCGATGTAACATTATTACGTTAAAGAAAATAATGAATTCAAAAAAAGAAATAACATTTATGAACAAACTAACACTCACTTGGAAAAAGCTGAGCAAAGTCGTTTTGTTTTTATTTTTGTTTTTGCCTTCAATTGTTTTTGCTCAGGATTTTCACCTTTCACAATATGATGCCCCACCAATGTTATTGAATCCCGCTATGACAGGAATGTTTGACGGGTATTATCGTGTTCATGGACATTATCGTACACAATGGGCTGCGGTTGCAACCAACCCTTTTACTACAGCCGGTTTATCTTTTGATATGCCAATTAAGAAGTTCGGGGCAGGAATACAAATTTTGAATTATCGTGCTGGGGCAGGTAATTACAATGCATTAAGCGCACTACTTTCTGTTGGATATGATCTTGTTTTTGATGCTGAAAACAGCCATCATCTAGCTGTTGGCGTACAAGGCGGAATAATACAAAAAAGCGTGAATGTGGATCAACTTACTTTTGGAAATCAATACACCACCAACAATGGCGGTAGTTTTGATACCGATATTAATAGCGGTGAAACATTTGCAAACAGAAGCTTTATTACACATGATATAAATGCAGGGTTTCTTTATTATTATGCAAAAGAAAATTCACGTGTAAATCCATTCATTGGTTTTTCGGCATTTCACTTAACACAACCAACTGAATCTTTTTATGGTTCAACAAATAAATTACCAATCAGATTTTACATTCACGGTGGAACAAAAATCAATATCAACGAAAAAATTCAGTTACAGCCAAAGTTCATATACATGCGTCAAATAAACGACAAGGAACTTACATTTAGTCTTTTATTGAATTATTTTTTGAAAGATGCTGATACCTATCTTATTTTCGGACCAACCTATAGAAGCAAGGATGCTGCAATTATTGAAGCCGGAATAAAAAAAGGAAAATACATTTGCAGAGTAAGTTATGATATCAACACCTCTTCATTAAAATCCGCATCGAATCACCGCGGAGGTTTTGAAGTGTCATTCACTTATATTGCACGAAGAATAAAACCAAATCCATTAGCTAATTGCCCTAGATTATAATATGAAACGCATAGTTGCATTAGTATTTTTATTTTCAATTTCTATCACTGTTTTTGCGCAAAGCAAAAGAGAGTGGTTAGAATATGGAGATGCGGCATTTAAAAATGGTGATTATTTTACTGCAGCTAATTTTTATCTAAAAGTGGTTGACAGAGCTACTCCACCGGATATTACTCGTCCGTACGAAATACGTCCGTATTATCCTCCTGCAAAAGTCAAAAAAGATAGTCTGGCTTCAAAAGACACATTAAAAAAAGCGAATAAATTAAGCGAACGGGATCAATACGTAATACACCAGATTGCTGAATCGTATCGATTGAACCGCGATTATAAAAATGCAGAGATCTGGTTCAAGAAATCATTAGATAATGATTCACCACTTTATCCATACGAAAGCTATTGGTATGGTGACGCTTTGATGAAAAATAAAAAATATGCTGCCGCTAATCTTCAGTTCGAGAATGCTATGAATGCTTCAGAAAAAAAGGATTCTGCAATTTTCAGACTTTCTAAATTTAAGATTGCTGGATGTTATATGGCATTCGATACCAACTTTACACATAAAGATATTTTTACAACAGAACTTGACTCTCTTTTTAATACCGGATTATCCAGCTTTGCAGTCAATTATTATGGTGATCCGAATACAATTCAATTCACTGCAGCGCGCAATACGAATACTGTTGCCGATCCAAAAACTCAAAAGTCGCAATACACCACTGACATCTACACTATCAATAAAACGGATAATGTTTATGGAGGACTTAAAAAAATTGATTTGGCTGTAAACACTGATAAAAATGAAGGTTCTGGGTTTTTAACATTTGATAAAAATTCTTATTTCTTCACACGTTGGTCAACAACCAACAGAAATGAATGTTCTATTTATTTTTCACGTTTTATGAGTGAAAAATGGTGGCCTGCCGGACAGATGAATGATAAAATTAATCTGGAAGGATACAAGAGCATGAACCCAACGCTTTCGGCTGATGGTAGTGTTATCTACTTTTCTTCAAATCGCCCTGGCGGATATGGTAAAATGGATATCTGGTATGAACCTATTGATGAAGAAGGAAGAACATATGGAGAGCCTATCAACATGGGACCAATGATCAACACTCCGGAAGATGAAATTAGTCCGTTCTTTCATTACTATACAAATACCTTGTATTATAGTTCAAACGGATTGCCTGGTTTTGGAGGATTAGATGTTTTCAGAACAACTTTTAATGTTGATGATTCTGTTTGGTCAGCACCAAAAAATGTTGGACAACCAATCAATTCCAGCACAGATGATTCTTATTTTGTGATGGAGCACAATCAGCGACATGGCTATTTTACTTCCGACAGAAAAGACTGTGCAGATTGTAAAGATGGAGCCTGTTATAAAGTTTATGCATTCGATAAAGCACCAAACGTATTTGACCTGAGTGGAGTTGTTTATAACTCAGAAAACAATCAAGTAATACCAAATGCCTTGCTTACCTTTAAAGATATACGCGGGGAAAAAGAGCCATTTTATTTGATTACAGACTCTGTAGGAGCTTATTTTACTCCGCTTGACGAAGGTGTTGAGTTGTATGTAAAAGCGCAGAAAAATAAATTTTTTGGTGATGCCGGAAATTTCTCATCATTAGGGATAACTGAATCACAGCATTTTGTGAAGGATTTCTTTTTATCACCAATACCTGCAGGCGATATTGTAATACCTGGTATTGAATATGATTACGACAAAGCTACTTTGCGTCCAGCATCAAAAAAAATATTGGATGACCTAACAGCATTTTTAGTGCTTAACAACAACTTAAGTGTGGAGATAAGCTCACACACCGATAATCGCGGAAGCGATGAATACAATATGAAACTTTCACATGAACGTGCAAAATCCTGTGTTGAATATTTAATTTCAAAAGGCATTTCTGCAGATCGTTTATTAGCGCATGGATACGGTGAAACTAAACCACTTGTTGAAAATGCTCAAACAGAAGAAGAACATCAGAAAAACAGAAGAACAGCCTTCCGTCCTATTAAAGAAAGCGATATAAAAAATAAGAAGTAAAAAAAATTTACTTTCATTTCCGCTCTTGCAACTATTTTTCACTCTTTTTAGCAGAAAAAATATGGCCGTACTAAAACTATTACTTCTGTTGATCGGGATCGGATTTTTTTCCTGTACGTCTTCGGTGAAAAACACTGAAGATGTTACAAAAATTGACACATCCAAATCACACCAGCAAGTTTCCGATACAGTGACAAATCAAAATATCAGTACTTCAAAATCGATTGTTGATACAACAAACAACAGTGTAACAACAACTATCACTACCCAAATAAAGAAAATAAATCCTCCAAAAAAAACTAGTGAGATTGGCATTTCCAAAGATGAAAGAAGCGAAGAAAGAATGCCGCAAATAATACCGGCAATCCAAAGTAACACTTACACACTGAGTAATGGAAGAATCCTATTTACAAATAAATACAAATCTGAGATCGACCCGAGAATAGGTTGCAGCGGAGGCAGCAGCGAATTTTCTTTTTCCGTTGAGAGTAACTTGGACACTTTTTATTTTGAAAATAGCGCGCTGAAAGAACTTAATTTTAAATGTTCGGAAGATGGAGGCTTGCGTTGGGCAAGTGGCGAAAACCCTTCTAAAGGAATCGTAGTTGGCAAATTGAAACCAGATAACACCTGGTTGATAAATGTGAATGTTTGGGTCCCAATGAAAGATCAATTCGATAATGTAACCGAAAAACACATCCCTTTGAACGGGGTTTTCATTAGATAATATAGTCCTCTCCCGTTGTTCAAGATTTATAATCTTGAACATCAGCATTTGTAATTTTTTTGATTTGGATTGCAAATCCAAACCAACGATAATCTGCGAAAAATTTATTCAGCTGTCGGAATTGAAATCCCGACAGCTGAATTAATCACTCTTACAAGCCGGCAATTGTCTTGTTTTTAGGATAATGTATTTCGTACGTGAAGGTAATTTTTTGGGACTCTTTCACTTTTAGCTTCAGGTCCCATTTTAGTTTTCCGGTAGCTTCATCCAGTGTTGCTCCATTGCTTTTTAATAATACAACTTTTATGTCGTTGGTACCAACCGCCAAAGGAATCTGGTCTTCGATCGTTATTTCAATAGGCGTATTTTTTGTGTTGCGAACCATCAACTCAATTGTTCGTGTCTCCACTTTTTCGTCTGACAATAATTTTTCTTTGTAGTTTTCTTTGATCTTTTTTCGGGTGATGGCAATGCTTTTATCTCTTCCTAAATTAATGCTTAGCGTATCAGAGGTAGAAGAAGCATTTAAATAAATTTCACCAACATATCCTCCATCAAAATACAGGCGTGCTTTTCCGGGTATAATATTCATGTCTTCCCATCCGGTGATCTTGGCCATTAAAAATGCATCCGTACAAATTTTTGGTACAGCAGCAAATTCCATGGTCATAGGAATATCCTTTTGGTTGATCAGCACTTTATGCATTTTAGCATCGGAAGCAATGCTGTAGTTTAATTTTATTTCATACTCCGTTCGAATCATGTTTTCAGTAATTTGAACATAATTTCTTAAATAATCTTCCTCCTCTTTGCCACCTGCTTTTGTATCTTTTTTATAGGAATCTAAACTTAAAGTTTCAGATGCCATTGGGGCATAGGCATTTGAGATTGAATTATAATTTTTATTCATTTTCATATATTCAACAAAGCTCAGATACCAAGGGCTAAGCTCTGGTTTGGTGTTTGTTTCATTTGGATTGCTAGTGCTAAGCGTTAAGGGAACATTGCCCCATTCAATCCCTGTATTCTGGGTAACATTGGCAAAATATTTTAGCTGTAAACTATTATTTGTTGACGCGGCTTGCAGATCATAAACAGGAACCCAGTTAGCATTTTGTACAAAATAATTAAAGCTTACGGCTGTTGTAACCTGAGCATCGGCAAAGAGTGTAACAATTACCTGATGGATGGGTTGAGCGGCATCGTTATTTGTTTCGTCATTACCGCTTTGCAATAAAAACAGAGTGTTTTGTCGGTTCTCCAGTTTTGTTTTTTGTTTTACTAATTTGTTTTTTGAACGTTCCAGTTTCAGCTCTTGTTCATAGATGGAGTTGAGTTTTTCTTTCAGGTAGGTCATGCCATCACGTAACAAAGCGAGAGAATCTTTTAAGGATTCACCTTTCATTATCCGGTTGTTTAAGAGCATCTTTTTTTCTGATGCCAACACGCTGGATTTATTTTCAATGTCTTTTAATAGATAACCAATCTCTTCTATGGAATCTGAAACGGTTTCAATCATTTTATCATATTTCCGTGTTACTGCAATTTTTTCTTTGTACTTCAGATTGTGTTTGATATCCATCACCACTGCGCCTTTGCTGCTTGCCTGTAAACTGGATTCAACTAAGAACGGAGAAATGTTTTCAAAAACAATTTCATTGTTTCCTGCTTGCAGATTGACATTTTCATTGTAATATAAATGTGCTCCCTGAATATAAACAGTGACCTTTTGAAGCTTGGGTGTATATGTTTTTGGAGTCTCGGCAAAAGTTGAGAAACTGCCAAGAAGAAGCAAAATACAAAGCGTGCTTCTAAAGATAAAGTTTGTGTGATGAAGCAAAACACTTGTTTTAGCTTGTCCGAAATTGATTGGATGTGTTTTCATAATTTTAGATTTTACATGATAGATGCGATGCTTTTAATTTTCCACAAAACAGGTTAACAAACATTTTTGAAATTCGGCTAAAGAACCCAATTCGACTTACCAGACAAAGCAAGTATAGGCTGGTTTCGTGTTTACGTGTCTTCCGAAAGCGCTATCCAGTTTCCGTGAAACCCGGAAGAAGCTATGTTTGATGTCGTGATTTTTTCGTTTGTTTTTCGAAACTTTGAAAGAAACACTCTTGTTCCTTTGTGGTATCTGGAATATTTTAATTTCACCCAAAGCTTTATTAAATTCATTGGAAATCCCATTTGTATTCACTTCCTTCTGTTCGTTTCCGCGATTCGAAGTCTCCACCGCTTTTTGTTGATTGTCCAAATTGACATTATCAAAAAGTATTACCTGTTGAATAAGGCTTTGATTGCCATTGGCAATTTGACTCTGAGCCTGTTGATTTACTTCCGGCAGGTTATTTATTTTATTGCTTGTTATTTCCTGTCGAACATTTTGAATTGCCGGTCGATTCACTATTTTTTTAGGTTTGATAGTTACTGAACTCTTTTTGGTTGAAGGCTTATTGGTGTTTACCACCACCTTTTTGTTTTGAGTAAAAGATGGAGCAGGCTTATTTTGCGGGCTGTTCCAATTAAAATTCCTACTTACTATTTGTTGAGGAATAATGTTTTGATTGCTATTGTTAAGTTGGTTTGATAGTATCAGGACCTGGTTTTGAGCGGGCACATTCATTATTATAAAAAAAACAAATGCGCTGGTAAATTCTATTTTTTTCATTGGCCTAAGGTTTTGATTTATGATTCAAAAGTAGATTTGAAATTCGGGAATAATTATACCAATGGGTGAAACCGCCTTTTGAGTTGGTGAAATGGATAGGTTTATTCTCTATTTTTAATTTACTTTACATTAAGAAAAAACAGAAGATTTCTGATGTATAAGTACAGGTCCATTTTTTATTTATTTTCAATTTTTACGATGCTCATCACTTGTCAGCAAGGTATGGCACAGGACTCTGTTAATTACGAAAGAGGTAATAAGAATAAAGTAAATTCTATTTCTACAAAGCTGGAAAAATCCTATAGATCCAATGATGAATTAAACATTGCAAAAAATTATGAGGAGCTGGCAGAAACCTATTCGAAGCAACAGAATTATTTAAAGGCCGAGGATTGTTATAAAAAATCCTTAACTATTTACACAAAACTCAAGCGAAAAGAAGACAAAGCAAGAGTTAGCCGAAACTTGGCCAAGGTGCAGGAAGAGCAAGGGAAAGTGGATGATGCCATTAAAAATTACGAGTTAGCAAAAAATGAATCAAGTGATAATACCGGAAATACAGTTAATTCCAATGATGCAAATCGGCTACTGAACAACAGCAATCTGGCAGCTCAAAACAGCTACTCCAACTCAAATATTCAAATATTTAAAAATACGGGCAACAAACAAGAGGTGGTAGACGCCTATGTTCAACAGGCAAAATCAAACATACAGCAAAAAGACAATGCCAGCGCATTGGGAAATTATAACGATGCATTAAATTACACGGATAAAAACTCTGTTGAGCAAATAAAGATAAAAGATGAGCTCGCTAATCTATATTTAGAGAATAACAACACAGATAAGGCAAAAGAAATAAAAAACGAACTTATTGCCGATGCCCAACAGGCTAATGATGTGAATACAGAAATAAGTCAAAAACAATCCCTGGCAACTATTTATTTTTCAGAAAAAAACAATGCACAAGCCATTACGCTGCTTCAGGAAAGTTATGACAAAGCGATAGAAAGTTACAATACCATTGAAGCCAAAAAGAGTTTAGAGGCGCTTATAAAGTACTACCAGGATAAGGGAGATTATAAAAAAAGCATTGAACTATACGGTCAGTTCTTTAAAATTTTAGAACAGCTGGTAAAATCTGATAGCTCCTTGGTAGACATGAAATTACTTGCTGCCACCGAAGAAAAAATTAGTCAGCTGGAAAAAGAAAAAGGCCTGCAAGACCAGCTTATTGAAAAGACAAACACCTTTAATTACGTGCTTGTCGGAGCAATATTTTTAGTGTTTATTTTTTTAATTTTTTTGACAAAGGCGTTCTATTCCGTTAAAGTTAAAAACAAAGAAATTGCCTTACAATCGTTAAGGAGAGAAATGAATCCTCACTTTATTTTCAATAGTTTAAACAGTGTCAACCAGTTTATTGCCGAAAACAATGAGCTGGAAGCAAATAAATACCTTAGCTCCTACTCCAATTTGATGAGGCAGATAATGGAAAATTCGAACAAAGATTTTATTTCATTAAGCAACGAGATCGAATTAATAAAAAAATATCTTGACCTGGAACACCTAAGATTTAAAGAAAAATTTGACTATCAACTAAATATAGACGATCAGATAGATTCGGAAACCACGCTGGTTCCCAATATGATCATTCAGCCCCAACTGGAAAATGCTATTTGGCATGGCTTGCGTTACAAAGAAGGGAAAGGAAAATTAGAAATTAAATTTTCTATAGAAAACAAAAAGATTCGCATACAAATAGTTGATGATGGAATAGGACTTTCAAAAAGCAAAGAATTAAAAACATTGAATCAAAAATCTCATGTTTCGAGGGGCTTAAACAATACATTAGAACGAATAAAATTGCTCAACGACTTGTACAAAAAAAATATACAGCTTAGCATTTCTGAAAAAACAGAGAAGGGCGAACAAGGAACAATTGTTGAAATTTTATTTCCATTAATATATAAGATATGATGCAACTGGAAAAAATAAGAAGCGTAATTGTGGAGGATGAAACCGCTGCACGAGAGGCATTAAAAAATTATATTAAAAAATATTGCCCTCAGGTGGAGATCATCGGTGAAGCCCAGAACATCAAGGAGGCTGTACCTTTGTTGCATGAAGTAAAACCACAACTTGTTTTTTTGGACGTAGAAATGCCTTTTGGTAATGCCTTTGATGTTTTAGAAGCTTGCCAGGACATACATTTCGAAACCATATTTGTTACTGCTTTTTCTGAATATTCACTAAAAGCATTAAATACCAGTGCGGCCTATTATCTATTAAAACCAATAAGTATAGAGGAACTCGTTGTTGCTGTGTCAAAAGTTCATCAGCACATACTCAAAAATGACCTGTTTAATCGAAACAAAATTATTCTTGAAAATTTCAAAGAAAAACAACCCGAAAAACAACAAGTAATTCTTCCGACTCTGGAAGGATTTGAGGTGGTTATGGCGGAAGATATTATTAGATTACAAGGCAACGGAAACTTTACGGATGTCTTTCTGAAAAACGGTCAAAAGAAAATGATCTGTCGCTTTTTGAAACATTTTTCTGAAATACTTTCCTTCCCTTTTTTGCGGGTTCATAAATCACATATTATTAATATCAGGTTCGTAAAGTCTTATCAAAAAGGGAATGGTGGTTTTGTGACATTGATTGACGGCTCTGAAATTGATGTTTCGCCAAGTTATAAAGAAGAGTTTATTAAATTGTTTATGTATTAATAAATCGACTCATATAATCAGAAGTATAAATGCTTTTATATTTGTTGAGGTAATAGCAACAAGTATCAAATAAACCCCATATTTGCCACTATGGAAATAAATACAAAACCAATAAACTCGAATGAAAGAATATCAAGCATTGATATTCTTAGAGGCTTTGCCTTGCTTGGTATTATATTGGTAAATGTACTTGGATTTAATGCGTCTTTCTTCGATTTTGGGGGCTTTTATGGAAGCTTGCCTGATGAGTTTCAGAAAAACTTTTACTCCATTTATATAAGTCTTACGGCTGATAAATTTATTTTTCTTTTTAGCTTTTTATTCGGCTACGGAATTTATATACAGTTCAATAAATTCAAAGAGAAGGAAGAAAATTTTAGTAATTTCTTCAGCAGGAGAATGTTTATTCTGTCGCTTTTCGGAATGCTACATATTCTTTTTTTATGGGCGGGAGACGTTTTGCTTTGCTACTCAATAGCTGGAATGGTCTTATTAGTGATTCATAAATTTTCAACGAAATGGCAAATTCTCCTTGGCATTTTCTTTTATTTTTTTATTGGAATCTGGTTAACGATTGGGGTTTGGGTTCATCTCCCAAATTCACTGTCCTCAACTTGTACAGAATGTTTAGCAACCGCTAAAATACTGTATGCAAATGGTGGTTACATTGATTGTCTAACATTACGTTTGCAAGAATACTTCGCATTTAGGAACATTAATGCATTTTATTATTTGCCTAAAATTATTGGTATCACCACTTTTGGTTTCATTGCGGCAAAAAACAATTTCCATAAAAAAATTGCAGCGCAAAAAATAAAATGGAGCTTGGTGTTATTTGCAACTGCATGTATCGGCACTATTTCATACTTCGGCTATGAAAAAATAGTTGATTTCAAAAGTCCGTTTGCTAATGCTGTTTACATGACAGGATATGAATTTATGAACCTTTTTATTGCTAGCAGTTACATTTTACTAATACTATTAATCGCTTCTAATGTATCAATAGCAAAGCTTTTAAAGCCCATTGCCTTGATGGGACGAATGTCATTAACAAATTACATTATGCAATCTGTTATACTGTCTGTTATTTTTTATGGCTGGGGATTCGGATTGTTCGGACAGACAAAAGTTACCACACTTGTTATTATTGCGCTTATAGTTTATTTGGTTCAGGTAATTCTAAATACAATTTGGTTCAAATATTACGATCAGGGACCTTTAGAAAAATTGTGGAGAAGGTTCTCTTACAAGTAATTTTAAATATTTTTAAGAGTTTTGCAGCACAAATAAAAAACACCGCTTAATGAGCGGTGTTTTTTTTAATATTTACTTAATTCCCTTACGCTCTCGCCAAATCTGGTTGAACGATTTTTGCGCAACAACAGGCAGGTCTCTTCTTTCTCCCCATTGTTTTTTGAAGAATTGTTTGAGCATAAAGTTTTTCAGCTTCGCTCCACCTTTATCCATTTTATTGCGTTTTAACATCGCTTTTTTCCAAAAGTGCCACACCCAGTTTTCTGTTTTTGATGAAAACCCTTTGCTGATGGTATCTCTACGGTTGTATAATAAAAGTTTGTGAATATCAATTTTAACAGGACATACCTCGGTACATTTTCCGCATAAGCTGGAAGCAAAACTTAAATGTTTAAACTCTTCCATTCCCTTGAAATGTGGAGTAATGATAGAGCCAATTGGTCCGCTATATGTTGTACCGTATGAATGTCCGCCAATGGTATTATAAACTGGACAAGCGTTTAAGCAAGCACCACAACGAATACATGATAAAGCCCTTCTTTGTTCTGTTTCAGCCAATAGATCAGAGCGACCATTGTCTAACAAAATAACATACATCTCTTCAGGTCCGTCAGTTTCACCTGCTTGTTTTGGTCCGGTATAAATGGTGTTATAAACAGTCAGATTTTGTCCCGTTCCATGTGTTGCTAACAATGGCCAGAACAAATCAAGATCAGCAATATTTGGCAAGATTTTTTCTATCCCAACAATTACAATTTGCACCTTCGGAAAAGCAACAGACATTAAGCCATTCCCTTCGTTTTCGGTAACCGCGATAGCTCCCGGGTCAGCAATAATAAAATTAGCTCCACTAACACCCACATCCGCTTTGCTGTATTTTGCACGCAATTCCTGACGAACAAAATTGGTGATTTGTTCGGGGTTCCAATCCAACGGTGTCCCCTTTTTTTCGTTAAATGTTTTTGCTACTTCTTCTTTAGAAAGATGCATAGCAGGTGTTACAATGTGGTATGGTGGCTCATTACGAAGCTGTACAATATATTCACCCAAATCAGTTTCAATACTTTCTATTCCGTTTTTTTCAAGCTCTTTATTTAAATGAACTTCTTCGGTAACCATCGATTTTGCCTTCACAACCGTTTTGGCATTTACCTTTTGCATTATCTGCAAAGCCTCGTTTACAGCCTCTTCTGAGTCTTGTGCCCAAATTACTTTACCTCCGCGTTTTATAAAATTAGCTTCGAATTCTATCAGGTATTTTTCGAGGTTATCGATAGCTTTTTGTTTTCTGGCTGCAGCACGCGTTTTGGCGAGTTCTAAATTACTGAACTGTTCTTTTCCTTCAGCAACTTTTTTATTATACTGCCCAATATTATAACGCAATGTTTTGCGATGATCCAGATCAAAGGCTTTTTTTTCTGATGCTGCTAAAAATGTTTCTAATGCTTTTGACATTTTTTATTTTTTATTTGAATCAACAACTATTCGTTCATTCCTGTTTGCAAGCTCCCAGGCTGTAAAAAAAACCAGTTTGGTTATTTTTACCATTTTCTCGAAATTTATTTTTTCTATATCGTCTGTTGGCTTATGATAATCTGCGTGAACGCCATTAAAATAAAATATTACCGGAATTCCTTTTTTTGCAAAGTTATAATGATCCGAACGATAATAAAAACGGTTCTTATCTTTCACATCATTGTATGTATAGTCTAATTCCAGATTGGTATATGTTTTATTCGCATTTTCACTGATGCTGTGAAGTTGCGAACTTAATTTATCGGAACCAATTAAATAAATATAATTTGCATTGTTTTCGTGCTTTTCATCCAAGCGACCTATCATATCAATGTTAAGATCACAAACTGTATTTGCTAATGGAAATACAGGGTTTTCAGCATAATATGAGGAACCTAATAAGCCTTTTT
This sequence comes from uncultured Bacteroidota bacterium, assembly GCA_903919535.1. Lineage (GTDB taxonomy): Bacteria > Bacteroidota > Bacteroidia > 2-12-FULL-35-15 > 2-12-FULL-35-15 > 2-12-FULL-35-15. Next base: position 23,246 of record CAIXIP010000003.1, read on the forward strand.
CTTCACCAGAAACGGTCATACATAAAATACTTCTGCGTGGACCGTGTCCCTCTTTTTTTGCTTTCGCGAAAGTTTTCGCAAGCTCCATAACAGCTACAGTTCCTGAGCCATCATCATCTGCACCATTATAAACAATATTTCCTTCTTTGCCAAGATGATCGTAGTGTGCAGAAATAATAATCACTTCACTTTTTAAATCGCTTCCTTCAATATATGCTAATACGTTTTCGGAACTGTTTTTTTGTATACTGTTTTTGATTTCAATACTAAGTTCTGTTTTTACATCCAGCTTTACCGGCTTTTGTTTGGGTCTTATCTTTTCAATATTATCAACATTCAATATCTTACATGCCATCTCTTTGGAGATATAAATGATTGGCATTTCTGTTTTATCAAGGTCTAATTTCAATGAAGGTGATTCTAGTCGGTGTTTTTTTTGTTCTACATCTTTAGCCACATCATCCACAATAATTAATAGTGCTTTAACACCCTTTTCTTTCGCTTTTTCTGGTTTCACTTTATAATATGTGCTCCAAAGCGAAAATGATTTTTTTCCGGTAATTAATGATATGGAATCTTTCGAATATGGTTCTCCCGAAAGTATCATCACCACTTTGTTTTTTACATCTACTCCTTTGTAATCATCATAATTTTTTTCTTCTATTCCATAACCTAAAAACAGAACATTTTTTTTTTCAATGCGCTGTTCTGTTTGTCCGGGAAAATTATAAAAATCAATTTTTTGATTACATTTTTTTCCATTTGTAACAATGGTTGTTGAAAGCGGTGAAACAACATTTAATGGATAGGATTGGTAATATGTTGCATCTTTATAAGGAGGGATTCCGTATGATCTGAAAAGTGATGAAATAAAATCAGCAGCCATTTTCTGACCCTCCTCACCTGTTTCTCGACCTTCAAAATCATCTGAAGCAATAATAGTTAAATTACCTTTTAGATCCTCTTTTGAAATATTTTTTGAATACCGAATTGCAGTAGTATCTTTTTGTTGTGCAAAAAGAAGGGTTGGAAATAATAGAAGAAGCAATATTCGTTTTATCATTTATTTTAATAAATCGCTTTTACAAGAGCGAATTGAAAATGCTATTATTTTGTATTGTTCTGATTTCTAGAAATTAACAACCTTCATTAATCTTATTCACTCTATCGCTATGTCTGCCGCCCTCAAATTTTGTTGTATAAAACACATCCACACATTTTTTTGCTTCTTCTTCTGTAATGAAACGCGCAGGAAGTGTTAATATGTTTGCATCATTATGTAAACGAGCTAATTCGGCTATTTCGGCCATCCAACACAAAGCAGAACGAATACCACTGTGTTTATTAGCAGTCATATTTATTCCATTGCCACTTCCGCAAAGCAACAAACCAAAATCAGCTTCTTTACTTTCAACTGCATTTGCTACCGGATGCGCATAATCCGGATAATCAGCACGTTCTTCTGAATAACAACCAAAATCTATTAGTTCATATGCTTTTGATTGTAAATATATTTTTAGTTTTTCCTTTAATTGAAATGCCGCATGATCACAACCAATTGCTATTTTCATTTATTTATATGTTTTAATTATACCCTTCACACATATTTCGACAAACTCAATATGACCGCGCTCGTTGTTAGTCTGAGTTTATCGAAGACTGTGCGGTATGCGTATTTGATTATCAAGTAAATACAACGTAATTAACAGCTTTTTCAGCTTATTAACAGTTTTGTAAAGTTCAAAAATAATAGCTTGATAAACAGCACTCTAATTTTTATTTTATTAACAGTAATTTTGTTGACAAATGGTTATTTTGTTATTAATGTTTAAAAGATTTTTCTAGGATTGTTGAGTATTTAATTTGCTTGTATTAATTTTTGGATATTCGCA
>CAIXIP010000004.1 GCA_903919535.1 uncultured Bacteroidota bacterium
CAATTTATCAGTTTCTATAACTAATTCTTTTCAATGCGTACATCAAATTCTTTAGCTAAGTGTAAAAATTGCAATACACTTTTACATCCCCTTTTTGAAACTCTTGATCAAAAAGAGACCGGCACTTTAAATGAACATAAATCATGTTCATTTTACAAAAAGAATCAAATTATTTTTAGTCAAAATAGTCAGGCACATGTACTTTATATTATCTGTTCAGGGAAAGTTAAACTTTATCAGTTATCCGAAAACGGAAGAGAACAAATTGTACGAATGGCAAATGCAGGCGACATTCTAGGGTATCGTGCACTTTTAAGTAATGATCGTTATACATCCTCTGCCGAAACAATTGAAGAAGCCAACATTTGTGTTATTCCAAAGGAATTCTTTTTTAATTTGATGACAAAAAAGCCATCTATTACGGCACATCTAATGAAAATATTATCCGATGATCTAAAAAAGGCAGAACACAAAATAACAGATTTAGCACAAAAACCTGTCAGAGAACGGATGGCTGAAGCGATTTTATTCATAAAAGAAACCTATGGCTATGAAGAAGATAATGCAACAATAAATGTTGTATTAACTCGAGAAGAAATAGCTAATATTGTAGGAACAGCAACCGAAACGGCAATACGTTTATTGTCCGAACTTAGACAGGAGCATTTTATCGATTTTGTCGGTAAAAAAATTAAAATTCTAAATCACGCCAAATTAACAGATTTAGCAAATGTGAATGATTAGCATAAAAACGGATTAATTTATTCAACAACAAACTCATTAAAACAAAAACATCCTGCAAAATTGCAGGATGTTTTTGTTTTAATAACCATTAACAATGTGAATTACCCACACTTAGAATGCCCGCAACTTTTACATTTCAAACATCCTTCTTCGTAGATTAATCCATCAGTGTCACCACAACTTGAACATGTTTTATCTTTAGCAACAGTTCCATCAGGAATGAACTTTTTAAGTGCTCTTTCAACACCATGTTTCCAGGTATTAATGCTATCACTATATAAATTCAAATTCTCAACCAAATCAACAACCTTCGGAATTGGCATACCATGGCGTAATACACCTGAAATTAATTTTGCATAATTCCAATATTCTTTATTGAATGAACGAGATAAACCTTCGATAGTAACACGATATCCTTCTTTGTCCAAATATTGGAAATCGTAACGTTTTGTATCTTCAGCACTTGCACTTTTTAATATCCATCCTGATTTTACCCATGATGGTATCACAAATGAATCTTCATATTTACCAGTAAATATTTCGTATGGTTTACCATTTATAGAACCAACAAAAGCAATCCATTTTTCATCATGATTCATGAAACGAACAATTTCAGCTTCAAGTCTTTCTGGACGAATAGGAGCAATTGTTTCAACAATCTCATCATTTTTCTTTTCTTCTTTCTTTTTGTCGTTAGAAATCAATACTCCACTACGAGAACCATCGCGGTATACAGTAATACCTTTTAATCCTTGTTTCCAAGCTTCGAAATAAATTTCTCCAACAGTATCTTCAGATACATCTGCTGCTAAATTTATTGTTGAACTGATAGAGTGAGTAGTATATTTCTGAACAATTGCTTGTAATTTTATACGTTTCACCCAATCAATTTCAGGAGCTGTAGAACCTTTGTAAGGGCTCTTGTTGATATCGGTTTCTCCGGTAGCTTCCATCCATTGTTTCAATTTGTGATGATACACGACAAACTCTTGCCATGAATCCCCCATTGGGTCTCTAAAATCAACACGATTATTTGTATCTAATGGATTTACTTTTCTTCTGCGTTTGTATGAAAGTAAAAATACAGGTTCAATACCTGAAGATGATTGAGCAAGCATACTCAATGTTCCTGTAGGAGCAACTGTACTCAATGAAATATTTCTTCTTCCATGTTTCATCATTCTGTTGTATGATTCAGGGAATTCTTTTTGGAACATTTGGATAAACTCAGATGTGTTTTCAACTTTGGAATTGAAATCTTCAAATTTTCCACGTTCAATAGCCATATCAATAGAGCTATCAAATTCTGCTTCACATTTGGTTTTCATGATCTTATCAACTTCCAACAATGCTTCTTCTGAATCAAATCCAAAACTTAAAGCAGCCATAGTATCAGCTAAAGCTGTAAAACCAAGACCTGTTCTTCTTCCTTTTTTCCCTGCATTGTAAAGTAGTTTCCAGGTATCTACTTCAACTTCCTTCACATAATCAGGTTCAGGATCTGCATTTATTTTAGCTAATATTCGGTCAATATGTTCTAATTCTAAATCAACTAAATCATCCATTAATCGTTGTGATTCATAGGTAGTTTCATAGAATTTTTTGTAATCAAATTTTGCTTTTGTTGTAAATGGATTTTCAACAAAATTATAAAGATTAAGAGCTATTAATCGACAGCTATCACCCCCTTGCATTGCAATTTCGGAACAAGGATTAGTTGAAACATTTCTGAATCCAGGATATACAGATGATGTAGAATAGTAATGTTGACGATCCCAGAAAATTAATCCCGGCTCAGCAGTATTGTGTGCACACTTAATAATGGTTTTCCATAAGTCACGCGCTTTCACAGTTTTTGTGAATTTAGGCGTTGGTGAATCAATAGGGAAACGTAACGTATAATCTGTATCATTAGCTACAGAATTCATAAATTCATCTGATAAACGCACAGAGATATTTGCACCTGTTACTTTTGAAAGATCTTGTTTAATGCTAATAAACTGTTCTACATCAGGATGAGCAATATCAATCGTGATCATTAAAGCACCACGTCTTCCATTTTGTGCAACTTCACGAGTAGTATTAGAAAAACGCTCCATAAATGAAACCGCCCCTGTTGTGGAACCTGCAGCATTTGAAACCATCATACCTGATGGGCGAAGAGTAGAAATATCTGCACCAACACCGCAACGTCTTTTAAATAATTGCGCCATTTGTTGATCAGTATAAAATATACCTCCGTATGAGTCATAAATTTCCGGCAACACGATACAATTAGATAAAGATGCAATCACATGAGGATTGCCTAATGATGACATTACACTTCCTTGAGGAATAACATGCTTAAACTTTTTAAAGTAAGCAAGTATCTTTTCCTCATCTAGCTGACCACGTTTTTGTCCGTATTTTGAAAGGTTCTTTAAACTTCCATTTAAATGAACTTTATCCTTGTATTCATTTTCTTTACGTGCAAATTCTTTTGCCATACGTATATGCATATCATCAGGAGTAAGTTCAACTAGCTTGCCTTCTTTATTTTTCATGGCATATTTATTTATCCATGTAGAAGCAGCTAGCTCATCGCCATCAAAATAAGCAACACTTTTTTCAAACACCTCTTCGTAAGAATATGTTTGACAGATTAATTTTTTTTCGGTTTTTTCAGTTTTTTCAGTAGTTTTCAATGACAACATCTTATTTTTGGGTTTATATTTTAATATATTTTTTACTCGTGGAAATCGGATGCAAGATAAAAAGAGATAATATATTTTTCGGTTTGTATTTTTTAACATTCGATTTCACTTATTAACATTTTACCATTTGTCATACGAAAACATGCAATTTGTCATGCAAATAAATTTAATTGTCTATTCATTCATAAAATAATTTAGTTATATTAACGCGTGAAAAATCTATTTTCTTGAAAACAAAACTATTTGATTCAATTATTTTTGGCCCTATAACTAGCCGCAGGCTTGGTTTATCACTAGGCATTAATTTATTACCCACTGATTCGAAGCTCTGTAATTTTGATTGTATTTATTGTGAATGCGGCTGGACTGACCTAAAATCAGCACCTAAGGTGGAGTTTCACAAAAGAGACGAAGTAAAAAAACAATTAGAAATTATATTAAAACAACTTTTATCGGAAGAAAAAAAACTAAACTCTATCACGTTTGCAGGTAATGGAGAGCCAACGATACATCCTGATTTCAATTTAATTATTGATGATGTCATAAAACTTCGCGATCATTATTTTCCAGAATGCAAAATTTCGGTTTTATCAAACAGCCTGATGTTAAGTAACAGCAAAGTAACTGAAGCATTAAAAAAGGTGGACAATAGAATTTTGAAATTAGATGCAGGTACAGAAGAAACATTTCAACTCATAAATCAGCCTTTAAATAAGCGAACGCTCAAATGGATTGTTGAGCAATTAATAAAATTCAATGGCGACCTTACTATTCAAACTTTATTTTTAAAAGGAAATTACAAAAATAAAAATATTGATAATACTACCGACTTCGAAATAGAATCGTGGCTTTCTAATTTAAAAAAAATTAAACCAAAATCTGTTATGATCTATTCACTTGACAGAGCAACACCTGCAAAAGATTTACAAAAAATTGACAATGCAACTTTAAATTCCATTGCAAAAAAAGTGAACGAAATTGGAATAGAAACGATTGTGAGTTAAAGAAATATTCTGACGACATTTTTTTAAAACTGCATTCCAATTGCGAAACAAATGTTATTTGATACAATGCTAATAAAAAAGAGGGCTACAATATTTGCTGCCCTCTTTTTTATACCATTACTTGAAACCTTATCTCATTATAGTAACATGACCTATATAATAATGTTTGTTTCCTTTGAAATCTTTAAAATACACTTTCCAAACATAAACATCTTGTTTGAGTGATTCGCCTGAATTATTTAGTTTACCATTCCATCCTTCAAAAATATCTGTCGATTTATAAACTCGTTCACCCCATCGATCGAAAATTAATATTTCGAAATTTTTATAATCTAATCCATCTGCCTGCACCATAAATAAGTCATTCAATCCATTTCCATCAGGAGTAAATGCATTAGGCGAATAAAAAGTAACTATCGGATCAATTATCACTGTTCCAGGAATGGTATCAGCACAACCATATATATTTGAAACAATTAATTGTACTGGATATGAACCTGTGTCAGGAAAAACAAAAGAAGGATTAGAAGCTGCTGAAGTTCCTAACAATCCAAATGTCCAGTTCCAAGAATTAATTTGTCCTGTTGAATAATCAACAAAATGAACCTCAGGATTCGCAATTGATGTTGGCTGAGGTGTAGCAATAAAATTTGCAAAAGGCTGAGAATGAATTATTATTGAATCATTTTTTGTTATTGTTGTGCTACAGCCAGGAGGTATAGTGTATGTAAAAGACACATCATAACTATTTGCTACCATATAAGTATTTGAAGGATTGCAAATGCTCGATGAATTACCATCACCAAAAGTCCAGGCACAAGTTCCACCTGCTGGATTTTCAGTGCTTGTAAATGAAACTGTTGTTGGTTCACACCCTTCTTTTTTATCAGTTGTAAATGAAATTACAGGATTTGCTGTCACGTCAATTACATCCGTATCAACCGAACCGCATAAACCAGGGATGGTATAAGTAATAGTGTGACTTCCTGCTCCCGAAACCGAAGGATCAAAGATGCCTGTTGCAGAGTTTGTTATCCCATTGCCTGACCAGATACCACCAACATCAACAGCTGAAAGTGTAATAGGAATGTGTGATGTACAGAAAGGTCCAACATGAGTAATTGTTGAATTGAGTTGCGAAACAACTGCTATTATCATTGTATCCTGAGAAGAACATGGCAGTGTAAGAGCATATGTAATTGTATGATTACCAATACCGGCAATGGCAGGATCAAATAATCCAGTAGTAGGGTTTGTAATACCTGCACCTGTCCAGATTCCTCCAGAAGTAGCAGCAATTAATGTTATCGGTGGACCTGTTAAACATTGCTGACCTACTTGAGTGATAGTTGCATCTGGTTGAGGAGTAACTACTATATTTATTGTATCTGCTGCTGTACCGCAGTTTCCATTGACTGTATAAATGATTTGATGTATTGCACCAGCACCAGCAATTGCCGGATTAAATACACCCAAATTAGCATTTGTTATTCCTGGGCCAGCCCACGTTCCGCTTCCTAAAGGAACAGAAACCTGCAATGTATCAATTGTGCCATTAACACAATACGGACCTGCAGGAGTAACAGTTAAAGTATTAATATTAACAACATTTACCTGAACAGAATCGGTTGTTGAACAGCCTCCCGCAATATCCGTTACAGTAACAGTAAATGTTGTTGTAGCGGTGGGCTGTGCAGTTGTGTTTTGAATAGTTGAGTTTGCAATATTTCCACTCGCAGGAGCCCACAAATAACTATAACTTGCAGGATTCGCAGATACAGAGCAATAATGGAATCTCGTATTTGGTCGGTCAAATGACTGATTAATTAAATTAGTTAAATCAGGACACATATCAAAATTATCAGAATAGCTGTATAAACAAGAAGTATAGGCTGTAGCGGTATAAGAAGAACTACTACTATATGTATAATTGGCAACACCTGCCGTTGTAGCTTCATTAAAACAAATTTCGATCACAACATTTGAAATCCCATCCCATTCAAAAGCATTATTAAAAATATGCGAATTCCAGCCTAATGCAATACTTACATTTTGAGGATTAAAAACCTGAACTAATCCAGGCACCCAGGTTGTGCCCAAAGAGGAAAGATTGGTGCACCCCATTTTTATTGTGTATTCATGATATGTTGTGATTCCTGTTATTGTAGTGACATTAAAGTCTAATTGATTTATTTTGCCCCCCATTATTCCTGCTGCATTTAGATCTGCAGCTGTATATAAATACTGCTGTTTAGCTGAAGTATACCAATTTCCGTAAGGAGCAGGCCATGTTGTGGAAGAATTTGAAGCTGTTCCTGTTCCAACTATGGTTGTGAAAGATGCACCACTACATGCAGTTGATGCACTTAATCCACAATTAGCCGGAACGCCATTTCCAAAATTAAGACCTAAAGTTGCTGTTTGGCCAGAACAAAATGTGGTGTCGGAGTAAGCTGTAATAGTTGGACTTATAGCAGGGATAATAGAAATTGTAAGACTGTCTTTTTTAACGCAACCAAACGGATTAGTAACAGTTACAGTATAAGTGTAAGTTCCTGGAGTTGTAATATTTGCTATCGGATTTGCTATTGAAGTGTTACTCAAATATACGGCAGGTGCCCAATGATAATTATATCCAGGGCCTGCTGGAGAAAGGTTCGTAATCCCCAATTGAATTGGTTGTAATAAGCAGGAACTAGTTGAACTTTGAGTAATATTATAATTAAAATTTTGCACAACAAATACAGTTACAGTATCCTTATTATCACAAGTTCCACTTAAATTACTGAGAAGAGCATATGTTGTGGTTGCACTCGGACTCGCAACAGGATTAGCACAAGGGTTACATGAAAAATTTGCTGGTGTCATGCCGGGACCGGAAACAACAGACCAGTTAAATTGACTCCCTCCAAAAGCATGCAGTTGTGCTGATTGATTACCACAAATTGTCAAATCTGCATTAGCTGTTGTTGCATCTAAAATATTCACATTATAAACATAGGTTTGTTGACCCTCTATTGGACATGCGCCATCTGAAATGGTCACTGTAAAAGTTAAATTTTGTCCTTGAGAGCCCGGAGGTGAATTCCAGTTAATTGCCAATACTAATGGGTTTGAAGTTGCTGATGTTTGAGTGATTGTTGCTCCTGGTAGCGCAGCTGCAATATTAGAAGTAAATGTTAAAACATTACTCGCATCAGTATCTGTATATGTACTATTGAAATTAAAATTATTACCTGCACACATTTCTAATGAATACGGACCAGTTTGCACCGCATTTCCACTAAAACCAGACAAGGTTCCTGCAGATGGAGAAGGAACAACATTTGTACAGTTCTGAACAACAAACTGTATATTTCTCATAACACTGCCAACATAATTCCCGTTTGCATCGTATTCTTTAACCAACATCGCAACTACAAAATTCCCTAAAGTAGTTCCAGTAAATGTTACCAAACCCGTATTTGGATTTATGGTGATTCCTGGTATCGGTGAGGTACCAGAATATCCAACATTATAAGTTGCATTAACACCAGCTCCATCCAAAGCCGGAATAATTGAATAATAAAGAGAATCTCCATCTGTTTCAATCACTCCATAACTGTAATTAACAGGCTGATTAACACAAACATAAGGGATTGGCTGGGCAGTAAATTGAGGAGAACTATTACAAGGAGCTGTTGCACTATTTAAAGTAGCTTCAATATAAAAATTACCGCTACCCGCTGTTGCTAAATTCGTAATTGCACTATTAGTGCAACATGTTGACCAACTCATTGTCCATGTATCACAAGCTGGAGCCAGTGAAACGACTCCTGTATAACTAAACAACCACATGCCAGGCAAAGTACCGCCATTACATGTGCTTTGAGATATTTGTGCTGGACAAAGCTGTGATATTTCAAGACCTCCAGTAGTCCCCCCTGTAGAATCAACAGTTAAAGAAGCAAAACCTCCACAAGAACTTGACAAATTAATTGTTTGAGATACCCCAGGATTAAACCCTAGGCAATCGATAAACAAATTAAGATTAATCTGATATTGGTTACCACCCAAACAAGTATACGTAATTTCACCACCCGCTACATGAGAAGCTTTGGCGAATTTAGGGAGACTAGAAAAGAGGACTGCAAGAGCAATTAATGTTACTATTTTCTTAAACATTTTTGTTGTCGATTACTATTTTATATATTTTGAAGACAGTATTTTGTTATTCAAAATTAACTCGGGAGAAGTCTTAATGAAGAACTAAGTTACTAAATAATTAGCAATTGATAAGCTATTTCCTTCAATTTCTAATTGTTTTTTTGATAAATATTAAGTTTTATATCTACATGATGATAAATCAATACAATTGGTTGCACCCTAAAACACAAAAATTTATTTCGAATGTTAATTAGCTTTAAATTTACCCTGTGAAAAAACTTTTGTTTGCATACCACTATTTTATCTATCGATTAAACGCAACCAATGAACATGGTGTTCACTCTCCTTTCGTTTATGAACTTCTGACAAATGTTATCTATAATAAATCAGACTATTACGTTTATAAAAAAATTGAAGAATTAAGGGAAGAATTATTAGGGTCCGAAAAAGAAATTAAAGTAGAAGACCTTGGAGCTGGTTCTTTATTTCAAAAAAGCAAAACAAAAAAAATAAAAACCATAGCCAAGAATGCTGCAAAGTCGGCAAAACATGCGCAATTATTGTTCCGGCTAGTAGATCATTTTCAACCATTAACAGTTTTAGAACTCGGTACATCTTTGGGAATAAGCGCTGCCTATATGGCTTCGGCAAATTCCAAAATAAAAACAATAAGCATTGAAGGGTGTCCTGAAACAGCAAAGATAGCTGCTCAAAATTTTGAAAAAATAGAAATCAAGAATGTTGAACAATTCATTGGAAATTTTGATGCTATTTTGCCCGATATTGTTGAAAAAAGAGAGGAAATTGATTTTGTCTTATTTGATGGCAACCATCGAAAAAAAGCTACCCTAAATTATTTTCTCACATGCTTAGAAAAAGCAAGTGAGAATAGTGTTTTTATTTTTGATGATATTAATTGGTCGGATGAAATGAGAGAAGCCTGGCAAGAAATTAAAGATCACGAACAAGTAACCGTAACGATAGACCTGTTTTTTATGGGAATTGTATTCTTCAGAAAAGAACAGGCAAAACAACATTTTATTATTAAATTTTAGCTAAAATAA
>CAIXIP010000005.1 GCA_903919535.1 uncultured Bacteroidota bacterium
AAGCAATTAAGGCAAATTGATTTTGTGTGGTTCCATAAATGCTAATTTGTTTTAAATGGAATCAGTTTTTATTTGCTTATTCTGCCGGCTGAGTTTTTTGCTAAAATCGAAAAACCCTTGTAAACGTTTTGTTTACAAGGGTTTAAGTGGTACCTCCAGGGATCGAACCAGGGACACATGGATTTTCAGTCCATTGCTCTACCATCTGAGCTAAGGTACCAGCTCATTTATTCGGGACGCAAATGTAATCAATATTTTTATTTCACAAAAAAAATATTGAGGTATCAATACCTTATTTAGTAGTTTTGTGATATGCAATTAGTTATAGATGTCGGCAACACACGGATAAAAGCTGCATTGTTCCAACAAAGTGAATTAAAAAAACAATTTATTTTTGGAACTACAGATGAACTGTTTTCTGCCAATTTATTTGAAATTAACACCATTAATAACTGTATTGTTGCATCTGTTGTTAACGAAATGGATGTTTTTGTTAGTCAATTGAAGAAAAAAACAAATGTTCTTCTATTTACGAGTGAAACGTCCGTTCCATTAAAAAACAACTATGAATCGATTCAAACTCTTGGAAGTGACAGACTTGCAAGTGCTGTTGGAGGGAATTCATTATTTCCAAATAAAAATATATTGATAATTGACGCGGGTACATGTATTAAATACAATTTTGTAAATAAGCTGAACGAATACATTGGTGGCGCCATTTCACCAGGCTTAGAAATGCGTTTTAAGGCGTTAAGCACTTTTACTGCCCGCTTACCCTTAGTTGAAAAGGAAGAAAGCTTTGAAACAGTGATTGGTAAAAACACCAGGGAGAGCATTTTGTCTGGAGTTGAAATAGGGGCCGTTGCCGAAATGGAAGGTATAATAAGCCTTTATCAACAAATGTATTCCGACTTAATTGTTGTGTTAACAGGCGGAGATGTTAATTTTTTTGAGAAACGATTAAAAAAGCCCATCTTTGCAGACCAATTTTTAATCCTGAAAGGATTGAATGTAATTTTAGACTATACTATTAATGCATAAAGCAATAAACAATACTATTAAATACTCCTCAGTTAGTATCCGATATTCTATAATTCTTTTAACTTATCTCTTTATATCGCAATTTTCAATCGGGAATGCGCAGACAGCAAATAGTTCCCCTTATTCTCGTTACGGTATAGGTGACATTACCGGAAAAGGATTTGCGCCAAATTTTGGAATGGGAGGAACAACTATCGCGGTGCAAAATGACTCACTTCCAATGTTTTTCATAAATAATGGAAATCCTGCATCATTCTCTAGTATTCGCTTAACTACAGCCGATCTTGGCGTTAATTACAGTCGGGTTCAATTGCAAAATGCGGATGTAAAAAAATCAATAAATAGTGCTTCAATTTCAAATATCGCTTTAGCTTTTCCAATTAAAAAATGGTGGGGAGCTAGCCTTGGCTTAATGCCGTATAGTTCAGTTGGTTATAAAGTTAGCGACCATCAGGAAATTACAAATATTGGCGGTGTTGATTTTTTATACGAAGGCTCAGGAGGAATAAATCAAATCTATTTTGGAAACGGTATTAAACCGTTTTATGGTTTACCACGAATGTTTTCTGAGTCAAAAAAATATGCCCGATTAGTTCAAGAAAAAAACAAAGCAGAAATAGCCCGTATTTTTAAAAGAAAAAAATCATGGCAAAATCTATCACTTGGAGTGAATGCGTCTTATTTATTTGGCGGGTTTGATAATAGCAGACGGTCGATATTTTCGTCAAGTGCTTATAATTATAGCACTTGTTCCATGACAAAAACACGTGTTTCTGATCTGTATTTGGATTATGGCGCACAATACGCCTACATTATTGATTCAGTAAAAGGTAGGGATCTAAAAGAGAATGTAAAGTTATTGATGGGGGCAACTTTCGCAGCTCAAACGAATGTAAAAGCTAAAATTGATAGTGTTTCATATAATTATTATACAACTTCACAGGGGTATGAAAACTCTTTGGATACACTTGAAAATACTGAAAACACAAAAGGAACTATTACATTTCCATTGTCATTTGGTTTTGGTTTAGGGTTTCAAAAAGGAGATAAATGGCTTGTTGCAGCCGATTTTGCTGTTCAAAATTGGAGTACGTATCAGGCATTTAATCAATCAGCCAGTTTAAAAAATAGCATGAGAATTTCATTAGGTGCACAGTATATTCCTAATTCAAAAGCGAGTGGTGAAGGGAACTATCCAAAGAGAATGCATTATAGAATGGGTATACGATATGCTCAAACAGCTCTAGAGTTAAAAAACACCCAGTTAACCGAGTACGGTGTTAGTGCCGGAATAGGTTTTCCGGTTGGTAGAAATTATTTACTTCAAAATTTTTCTATGGTTAATATCGGTTTAGAAATTGGTCAACGTGGTACAGTTACTAATGGTTTGATCAAAGAACAGTTTTTCAAAGCCACCATAGGTTTTACCATCAACGACCGTTGGTTTGTTAAACCAAAATTTGATTAATTTTATAGAATTAATTTAAAATTATTCTAGCAAAATATATTTCTTCAGAAATGAAAGTTTTAAAAATATTTTTTGGTTTCCCAATATTATTATCTGCTTTTTTCATTTGCTTCACAGCTTGTGAAAACGATATTGCGGTTGTTAATTCTGTTACTTCTGCTTCCGAAAAGGATTTGCCAATCGAATCAGGTAAAAATGTTGAAATTATTTATAGCGATTCAGCTGTTGTTCGGGCAAAACTTACAGCTCCGGAATTAAATAGATATAGCGGAAAAAAACCTTATTCAGAAATGCCTAAGGGGATGAATGTGATATTTTATGATCAGTTTAAGAATGTTTCATCAAAACTTACTGCAAATTATGGCATAGGATACGATTCTGGCAATGGAATGGAGCAAATGGAAGCTGATGGAAACGTTATTGTGGTGAATGAAAAGGCAGAACAACTAAATACAGAGCATCTTACATGGAATGCCGTTACAAAAAAAATATATACTGATAAGTTTGTTAAGATAACAACCAAAGATGAAATAATTTGGGGTAATGGACTAGAAGCTGATCAGGATTTTTCAAAGTATCAGATAAAAAATGTAAAGGGCACAATTGCAGTTAAAGATCAAGATTTAACTCCAACTGAAACAAAAAAGTAATTTGTGCTAACAGATTTTTGGAGATGAATAAAATAGTAAAAGCCTTTGAAATGTTTTGGTTAATTATGTGTTTTGTAGGCATATTTATGTGTGTGTATTCTGCTGTCAAAAGAGATAATCAAGATGTATTTTATTTTCTAGCTTTTACATTTGTATGTGCAATATTGTATGCGCTTCGCAAGCGCCAACGAAAAAACTTAGAAGATTCTCATAAATAATTATTACTTTATTTTGGATAACTCAATCATTATTATTTTAATCACAATGTTAGCTTCAGCCTTTTTTTCAGGCCTGGAAATAGCATTTATTACCTCCAATAAATTACGTATTGAATTAGAAAGCAAACAGGGAAATGTTTCTGCAAAAATTCTTTCCTATTTCAGCAAATATCCATCACGTTATTTGGGGACAATGCTACTCGGAAACAATATTGCTTTGGTTGTATTTGGTATTTACATGGATGAAAAGCTGGGTCCCATTATTGGGCAGTATATTTCATCAAAAGCATTGATCTTATTAATTTCCACTGTTTTTTCAACCATGTTGATATTGGTAACAGCCGAATTTTTGCCCAAGAATATTTTCAGGATCAATCCTAACAGAACCCTTAGCTTGTTTGCGTTTCCATTAACAATCGTGTATGGTATACTTTACCCAATTGTTATGATTACGATTGGATTATCAGAATTTATTCTTAAAAAAATATTTCGCGTAAAGATCGAAAAGGAAAATGCCGCCTTTACGATGATCGATCTCGACAATTATTTGCGTGAAGGAACTTCATCAGTTGAAAAGAACGCTGAAATTGAACATGAAATCCAAATTTTTCAAAATGCATTGGATTTTTCGAGTGTAAAAGCCCGCGAATGCATGGTGCCTCGTACCGAAATTATTGCTCAAGATGTTAATAGTAGTATTGCAGAATTGAAACAAAAATTTATTCAAACAAGGCTTTCCAAAATTTTAATCTATTCGGGCAGTATTGATAATATTATAGGATATGTGTATTCAAAGGAGTTGTTTAAAAGTCCGGAAAGCATCAAAGCTATTTTATTGCCTGTAAGTGTTGTGCCAGAATCTATGCCTGCTAGCGAAGTGCTTACCGTATTTATTCAGCAGCACAAAAGTATTGTGGTGGTGGTAGATGAGTTTGGGGGAACATCAGGAATCCTTACTATGGAAGATGTAATGGAAGAAATTTTTGGTGAAATTGAAGATGAGCACGATAAAGAGGAAATGATTGAAAAACAGGTAACTGAGAGCGAATTTGTTTTTTCTGCCCGCCTTGAAACAGATTATTTGAACGATAAATATCACTTGGATCTTCCCATTTTGGATAATTTCGAAACATTAAGCGGTTTAATCATGCATTTTCACGAAAGTATCCCTCATTTAAACGAGGAAATTCGTATCGAAAATTTCTTGTTTACCATTACAGCCGTTACTCGCACGCGTATTGAACAAGTAAATTTGAAAATTCAGAAGTCAACAGATTAATTTCCTTAGGGTTGGGGATATAAAAAATCACAAAACCTTTTGCCTAAAAAGTTTTAAGATTTCGCTAAGAATCTTATATTTGCAACCCATTAAAAGAAAATGGGAAATTCAACAAGAAGATAACATAATAAAATAATTGATATGAGTACTTTAGAAAGTTTACGTAAACGTTCAGGTTTATTAGTTGGTATAGTAGGTTTTGCATTGTTAGCCTTTGTTGTTGGCGGATTGCTAAGCAAAGATTCTGCTCTTTTTAGAACAGACAGAACTGTTGGCGAAATAGCCGGAAAATCGATTGAGTATGTTGCATTCAATACGAAAGTTCAGGAATCAATTGAAGCCCAAAAACGTAGTGGTCAAAAAACTACTTTAACGAATGATGAAACCGATGCTATTGTTCAGCAAGTTTGGAATCAAACTATCAATGAAAACGTGATGAACAAGGAATATGAAAAATTAGGTATCTCTGTTTCTGACGAAGAATTGTATGACCTAATGATCGATCATCCACATCCTGCATTGGTTCGTAACCTTAGCGATCAGCAATCAGGTAAAGTTGCTCCAATGTTTGCAGATGACAGAACAGGTGAAGTTAGTCCTGCTAAAATAAAAGCATTTACACAAAAAATGACTGATGAGCAAGAAGGGCAATGGGCACAATTAGAAAACTATATCCGTCAGATTCGCACCATCGAAAAATATAATAACCTAATTAAAAAAGGATTATATGTAACGAAAGCAGAAGCAAAACGTGATTACATTGCTCAAAATACTAATGCAACTATTAAATACGTTGTTAAAAATTACAAGCTGATTGCAGATAGCACTATCAAAGTAACAGATGATGATCTTCAAACATACTATTCTGCTCATAAGAATGAATATAAGCAAGAAGCATCTCGTAAAATAGAGTATGTAGCATTTGATATTGCTCCATCACAAGAAGATATGGATGACGCAAAAAAAGACATTCAACGCATTGCTGATGAGTTTAAGACTAAAAAGTCAACAGAAGATTCTTCTTATGTTATCGCTGAATCAGAAGTTAGAAATTTCGATTTAACCTTTCACACAAAAGGAACTTTATCACCTGAAATTGATACTACCATATTCAAATCAGAAGTAGGAACAGTAGTTGGTCCATATCTTGAAAACAATTCCTTTAAAGTAGCTAAATTATGTTCAGTAAAAAACTCTGCTGATTCAGCAAAAGTTCGTCATATATTGATCTCTTACAAAGGAGCAGGCGCTTCACCAACAGTTACCCGTACCAAGGAACAAGCAAAAAAGATGGCTGATAGTTTATGTGGATTATTGAAGAAAAAAGCAGACTTCAAAGATTTTGTTGCAAAGTTTTCTGACGATGGTGGAAAAAGTACCCCTGCTGATCCAAAAGATCCGAAAAAATTTGTGATGGGGAAAGATGGTGAATATGGTTGGTTAAACGCGAACAGCGGATTTGTTGAGCCATTTAAAAACGCTGGATTAGATGGTAAAAAAGGCGACTTGGTAGTTGTTGAATCACAATTTGGTTATCACATCATAGAAGTACTTGACACCAAAGGTTCACAAAAGAAAGTGCAAGTAGCAACTATTGAAAAGAAACCAGAAGCAAGTAGCAAAACAATGCAAGCTATATATGTAAAAGCAAGTGCTTTTGCTGGAAAAAACAATACAAATGACTTGTTTCAAAAAGGACTTGTTGACGAAAAATTAAACAAGCGTATTGCTGAAAACATTAAAGAAAATGATAAAACAATATCAGGCATTGAATCTCCTCGTCCCTTGATTAGATGGGCTTACGAAAGTAAAAAAGGTGCAGTTTCTGAACCGTTAGAATTTGGCAATAAATTTATTGTTGCTGCTTTAACCGAAGTAAAAGAAAAAGGTATTGCTCCAATTGAGCAAATAAAGGATGAGTTGACAACAAAAGTAATTGCTGAGAAAAAAGCAGAATCGATATCTAAAGAATTTGCAACAGCAATGACAGGTGGTGTTCAAATTGATGCTCTGGCTTCAAAAATGAAATTAGCAGTAGAACAAGCTCCGAACATTAATTTTAATACAAATGCAATCCCGGGGTCAGCAAGTGAGCCAATTGTAATAGGAGCGGTATCTGTTCAAAAAGCAAAAACAATCAGCAAACCAATTGCAGGAAAAGAAGGAGTATTTGTAGTATCTGTTGAATCGGTTGTTGATGCACCTGCTCAAAAAGACTTTAAAACACAACAGACAAAAACTATGTCTGAATTACAACCTCGTGTTGATTATGAAGTGTATGATGCATTAAAAGAAAATGCAAACGTAGTAGAACACTTAGTGAAGTTCTATTAAAATATTTAGAATTTAAAAAATGAAAGGCAGCTGTAAAAGGCTGCCTTTTTTATTTTTATTAAGTTGTTATCAAGTTCAATCAAAGGTCTCGATACACTTTTCGAAAAAAACGAATACACTATCTCGTCAATCGAGCTTGATCATAGGGAAAATCGAGAAGAAAATTTTATTTCGGAAAAAGAACAGTAACTTTTTTTTGATGTAAAAACGTTTCAATTTTCTCGTATGGAATATCAATGGCACTGCAATAAGCCACTCTTTTCGAAAAATAACTTCCATCAAAATAATTTAGTTGAAATACTGTTCCAAAACTAGAATCGAAATTTCCATCGAAAATTTCCATCTTAATTAATGAGCTATAATTAATACTTAATTTATTTGCATACGATTCAACAAAACCGCTTTGCACATATAGGTTGTTCTCGTAAAATTTAATTGTAAAATATTTGTTGTTAAGTACCAATGCTCCCCAGAATACAACAACTATAGCCATTAACGATGTTATTATATTTAGTTGTATAGCTAGGAGAAAAATTGCAATCCCAAAATATAACAATCCTGTTCCCATGTTAATTAAGGTTCTTAGAAGTGATGCTTCTAATGCAAAAACTGGTATTTGTTCATATGCAGTAACAACATCTGTTTTCAATAATGCGTTTCTCACACCTATTTTAGCAGATCCTTCTTTACTCGGAATTTGATTAAATAAAATACACATTTGTTCAAATAATTCCGGAGCATTTAATTTGAATTCATCAGGTGATTCAAAAAAATGTTCGGTACAAACGCTTAAAAATTCATGAATGTTGGTTGCTCCATAACGTCTGAAAATACTATGCTTTCCGTTCTTTAAATTTGAATATTCATGCATGGCGCCTGCCACCCATTTGTTGATGTATCCATCAAAAAAATAATCGGTCTCATCGTAGTTAATGCTGTTAAATCGCAGAGCATGTGTCCATTCATGTAATCCCAGATTATAATTATCGTTTGGATTTTCAATGCCTTCTAAAATATGTTTCCAGCTCAAACAAATAAAACCATTCAGATTAGTTTCGCCACGGTGCATTTGGTGGGTCATTGGCGATTCATAGATATCCGGATATACAACTACATATTCAAAATTATCGAGCATAAATGAATCTAAACCGAAAGTTACTTGAACGGCACACGCAGAAACAATGATGCGTATACTATTTGTAAGGTCAAGATTTTGACGGGCAACAAATTTCTTTTGTTCAATAAAAGCAGAGGTACGAGCAACAAAGCGCTGCTTTAATTGTTGATTAAGATTTTTGTAATACAAATAGGAATGTTCCAGCTCCTTATGGATTTCTATAGGGTTGATGGGGGCTTGGGTATATTCTGAAAATTCCATTTTCTTCAGCAATTAACCCTTCTTCAGTTTATCAGCCATCTCCAATTGCTTGTACCAGGCTTCGCCATATTTTCTAACCAGAGGTTCGCGCAAAAATTTGTAAACAGGGACATCTAGCTTAGCACCGCATTCACAGGCCGGTTTACAAACTTCCCAGTTGTGGTAATTTACAGCATCGTAATCTTTGTATTTTGTAATTCGTACGGGATAAAGATGGCAGGAAATTGGTTTTTTGAATTTTACTTTTCCGTCATAAAAAGCTTTTTCTATGGCACATTTTGCAATCCCATCTTCAAAATAAGTGAAGGCACAATGTTTCCCTTTTACTAATGGAGTGGTATAATCACCATCATCATCGATTACAAAAACACCTTGCTTTTTAATGGCTTTGAAGCCATCTTTTGGAATATATGGCTTAACAATATCCAGAATATCTTCCATGATAGAGATTTCTTCAGCTTCCAATGGAGCTCCTGAATCACCTTGTACGCAGCATTCTCCTTTGCAGGCATTTATATCGCAAACAAATTTTTTCTCTAATAAATGTTCAGAAACGATGGTGTTATCTATTGCTATCATGTTGCAAAGATATAAAATCGCGGAGGTGTAGCAATTGGAATTTATTAATTCCGTTTATCTAATCCCCAAAGTAATTTATTTCGGATCGTATTAAAGAAATTCTGATTTTCAATCTGAATAAGGTTGGCAGAAAATTCAGCTTTTTTTAATGTAAGTTCAATTGAGGAATCTATTACTTCGCTGCGTGAATCAAGCGAAACAAGATAGTTTGAGCTCCGTCCTTCCACTTTTAAGGTGATGATGCTATCGTCAGAAATAACCAAAGGGCGAACATTTAAATTGTGTGAAGCAATTGGTGTAATGATAAAATTTTGTGAGCAAGGCA
>CAIXIP010000006.1 GCA_903919535.1 uncultured Bacteroidota bacterium
CATCCGAATTAATAGGATTTAGTATTCAATTAATTCAATACTAACTGAGCTTTAATAATTTCCTTTCCTCTTTCAATTGCTTTTTCATTCTCAGGAATCAAATTATGATGACGAGCTGGCAAAGACTTTTCAAGTCCTTTACGCATATATTCCGGCTCAATCAATGGTTTTAATTTTAAGAAGGCTCCAAGAACAAGCATATTGAAAACCTTTGCTAATCCCAATCTTGCTGCTTCATCAGCAGCATCAACTGTATAAATATTAATATCTGTTCGAACAGGATGACGAACTATTCCATTTGGATCATAGATCAAAACTCCACCTTTTTTAACTGAATTCTCAAACTTATCCATTGATTGCTGATTCAAAATAATGGCAGTATCAAACTTATTTAAAATAGGAGAACTAATGCGTTCATCACTTATAATAACAGTAACATTGGCTGTTCCACCGCGCATTTCTGGGCCATAAGAAGGGAACCAACTTACTTCTTTATTTTGCATCATACCTGCGTATGCAAGAATTTTCCCCATCGACAAAACTCCTTGTCCACCAAATCCGGCAATAATAATTTCTTCAGTCATATCTTTATTTTTTAATTTGACGATTCAACAAATTTATTTAGGCACTTTAATATCACCAAGTGGATAAAAAGGGAACATGTTTTCTTCCATCCATTTGTTTGATTCAAGCGGTGTCATTTTCCATCCTGAATTACAATTCGAAACAATCTCCACAAAGCATAATCCTTTGTTTAATTTTTGATACTGAATTGCCTTTTCAATTGCTTTTTTCGCTTTACGCACATTTGCAGGTGTGTGAACCGATTGACGAGAAACAAAATATGTTCCCGGCAGATTTGCGATCAATTCAGTAATTTTTAATGGATGTCCCATTGTTTCTGTATCTCTTCCAAAAGGAGAAGTTGCAGTTTTCATGTTCGGAAGAGTTGTTGGCGCCATTTGCCCACCTGTCATTCCGTAAATTCCGTTATTTACAAAAAACACAGCAATATTTTCTCCTCTGTTACAAACATGGATTGTTTCTCCTGTTCCAATGGCAGCAAGATCTCCATCACCTTGATAAGTGAAAACAAATTTTTCAGGATGAAGTCTTTTTATACCTGTTGCAACAGCTGGTGCTCTGCCGTGTGCTGCTTGTTGCATATCGATATTCATAAAATCATAAGCAAGAACAGAACATCCTACAGGAGCAACTCCTATAGTTTCTGATTGCAAATTCATTTCTTCGATAACTTCCATGATCAATCGGTGAGCGGTACCATGACCGCATCCAGGACAGTACGAAAGTGCATTATCTGTCAACAAACAAGTTCTCGAGTAAACCAAATTCTCTGGTTCAATCACTTCATCTCTAGTGGGTATGTGGCTCATAATTTTTTTCTTTTATAAAATTTTGTTCAAGAACATTTAATACTTCATCGGGTGCTGGCATAATTCCACCAAGGCGACCATAATGCTCTACAGGAACTGCACCATTCACGGATAGGCGAACATCTTCAACCATTTGCCCTGCACTCATTTCAACGGAAAGCATTCCTTTTACTTGTTTTGCCAATTTTGCTAATTCTTCTGAAGGGTATGGGAAAAGCGTGATAGGACGTAATAAACCTACTTTAATTCCTCGCTCTCTGCCTAACAAAACCGCCTTCTGACATATACGTGCACTAGAGCCATATGCCACAAATAAATATTCAGCATCATCACACATAATGCGTTCAAAACGAACTTCTGTTTCCTGAATATGTTTATATTTTTTCTGAAGATTAATGTTTATTATTTCTTGTTTTACCGGATTTAAATCCAAAGAAGTAATAATGTTTCTTTCTCTATCAGGAGTTTTTCCTGTTGTTGCCCAAGGATATTTTGCTTTTATTTCATCATTTGTTAATCGAGGCATCTGCTCATCCAACTCAACCTTTTCCATCATTTGACCGATGGCACCATCAGATAAAACCATCACTTGAATGCGATGTTTGAAAGCAAGTTCAAAACCTAATTTTGCAAAATCATACATTTCCTGAACAGATGCTGGAGCTAATACAATTAATTTATAATCGCCATGTCCTCCACCTTTTACTGTTTGAAAATAATCAGATTGAGAAGGTTGAATTGTCCCTAAACCAGGACCTCCACGAACAACATTCAATAATAAACAAGGAAGTTCTGTCCCTGCCATAAAGGAAATTCCTTCTTGCATAAGACTTATTCCAGGACTTGAAGAAGATGTCATTACTCTTTTTCCACATCCAGCACCGCCATAAACCATGTGTATTGAGGCTATTTCACTTTCTGCCTGCAACACGATCATGCCAGTTCTTTCTTTTGTTTTATTGGCCATTAAATATTCCAACACCTCCGATTGAGGAGTGATTGGATATCCAAAATAACCGTCACATCCAGCACGAATAACGCCTTCGGCTATTGCTTCGTTACCTTTCATTAATCTAATATCCTTCATATTCTGAATTCTTTTTTATATGATTAATTTACTTTTACTCGATAAACTGATATTGCACCATCAGGACACATTATTGCACAATTTGTACAGCCATTACAATCATCGTTGATGGTTGTTGCAAAATGATAGCCCTTGCTATTTAAATTCACTGACATTGCAATAGTTTTTTCTTTACAAACCGGAACGCACAATTCACAGCCTTTACACCTTTCGGTATTTACTACAATTTCTCCTTTTACTGTTGCCATGATTATATTTTTTTTAAAGATAATGGACTTATTTTTTGTTCTTAGACAAATTTATTTTTTCAAGCCCATTAAAAATATGATATACCTCATGATTACATTTTTACCACTAATAACCTCGTAAATTAAAGGCTATCAAGTCTAAATTCTATCCATAAAAAAAGTATAACAGTCCTGTTTTTTTAGTAATTGAATATTGCGAGTCTATACTTATTTTTTGTACTTTACTTGAAATTAAAACTCTCGAAATGAGCACTATTAAACTTACTAACGAATTGAAACTCCCCTGCGGAGCAGTAATAAAAAACCGAATTGGAAAATCTGCCATGAGTGAAAACCTAGGCACCAAGGAGCACTTATCAACTGATGCATTAAATACTTTATATGCACGTTGGGCAAATGGAGGATCAGGGTTATTGATCACAGGGAATATTATGATCGACCGCACAGCATTAGGTGAACCTCGAAATGTTGTTTTTGAAAAAGGGAATCCAGATCTAAACTTAAAAGAATGGGCCAAAGCTGGAACACAAAACAATACTCATTTATGGACACAAATTAATCATCCCGGGAAACAAACTCCAAAATTTTTAAGTGCAAATCCTGTAGCACCTTCTGCTATCGGACTAAAACCGCCTTTGAATAAACTATTTAATCAACCAATAGCACTTACTGAAAAGGAAATTTATGATCTGATTGAACGGTATGCTTATGCCGCAAAAGTTTCTAAAGAAAGTGGTTTTACAGGTGTTCAAATTCATGGTGCACATGGCTATTTAGTTAGCCAATTCCTATCGCCTCTTCATAACCAACGAACCGACCAATGGGGAGGAACAATAGAAAACAGAATGCGCTTCGTGAGTCATGTTTATCAGGCAATGCGTAAAGAAGTAGGGAATGAATTCCCTGTTAGTATTAAATTAAATTCTGCCGATTTTCAAAAAGGAGGCTTTACTAAAGAAGAATCAATGACTGTAGTGCAGCGCCTATCAGAGCAAGGAATGGATCTTATCGAAATTTCGGGAGGCACATACGAAGCTCCGGTTATGACCGGCAAAGGAAAAACAATAAAAGAAAGCACACAAAAAAGAGAAGCCTATTTTATAGATTATTGTGAAGAAGTGAGAAAGATAGTTAAAACACCAATCATGTTAACTGGAGGTTTTAGAACTTCGAAAATTATGAATGAGGCTCTTGCAAGTGGAGCTTGTGATATGATAGGACTGGCCAGATCTGTTGCTGTTAACCCTAATTTTCCAAATGATCTATTATCAGAAAAAAATGTGGAAAGCTCTGTAAAACAACTTACAACAGGATTAAAATTTCTTGACAATATAGTTCCACTGGAAATTGTTTGGTACAGCGAACAATTAAAATTAATGAGTAAGGGAAAGAATCCAGAACCAAACATGAGTGTGTTAAAAGCTGCATTGAGCACCGTTTTACATATTGGGATGCAGGGATTAAAAAAAGTAAGAGCGAAATAAATTAGATCAGAAAGCAATAAACTCAACTATTTATTTTACAATTTTAATGGCTCAAAAGTCAAATTCTATGGACCTTCCCAGAGAATACACATTTTGCAAAAAAAATAAAATTTGAAAACATAACTTTTGTAGTTGTGAAAATAGAATTAAAAAAGCCTCGATCTCTCGAGGCTTTTTTTTGCAAAAAAACAAATTAAAAAAATCTTAAGCATTTTGATATTGAGGAGAAATAGTACGATGTAATTCTTCGTTCCACTCATGTCCTTCTGCAAGTAATTGACGAAGTTTGATAAAGTCCACTTCGCGGTTATCTTTTGGTCCATCGTTAAA
>CAIXIP010000007.1 GCA_903919535.1 uncultured Bacteroidota bacterium
AGCAATGCAAAATCATCATATTGTGAGTTTACAGGTGTTCCTAAATTAAATACTTTACCAAAACCATTGCTTTTTATGGGAGTTAAAAAGATATCTAATCCTCCAAGTCCTAAATGTCCATTGGAAGCAAAAAATAATATTTCAGAATTTTCTTCAAAGAATGGGAACATTTCATTTCCTTCGGTATTAATTGTATTTCCAAGGTTTTCGGGTTCACCCCAATTTCCGTTTACTTCTTTTTTCATTCTGTATAGGTCTACACCACCAAATCCTCCAGGCATATCGCTTGCAAAGTACATTGTGTTTCCATCAGCTGTTAAGCAGGGGTGACCAACAGAATATTCAGAATTGTTTAATTTAAATGATACCTCTTTTTGCCATTCGTTATTTTTATATTCACTGAAAAAGATTTGTAATTTAACAACACCGTCTTTACTTTTTCCTGAATAATTGTTGCGAGTAAAAGCCATAATAGTTGCATCATTTGAAAAACTTGCTGGTCCCTCATGCATATTATTATTTAGTTTTTTATTCAAGTTTCTTGGATTTGTTAATTGTCCGTTAGAAATATCGGCAACATATAAATCAAGAAAGGGTTTTTGATTCCAGTTATAACTTCTTTTTACAGCTTTAACGCCACCGCGACTAGAAGCAAAAACAATTTTTCCATTGTAATAAGTTGTTCCAAAATCTTGTTGGTCGGTATTGATATCTAAATGTTCAATTTTGTAACGACCATCATCTTTTAACAAATTGGTTAATTGAGAATTGTTATTTACATAATTTTTTGCACGTAAATCATTTGGCGAAGTTTCTTTAAATACATCCATCCATGTATTTGCTTTTTCGTACTTACCGTCTGCTCTTAAAACCGAAGCATAATTGTAATAATCATCAGAAACAACTCCTTGTCGATGAATGTATTTTGCATACGATTCTTCCGCTTTAGTTGTGTTTCCTGTATTAGTATAGCTCTCTGCTAATCTCCTACTACCTTCAATTGTTAGGCTATCAGCTTGTGTATATTTTTCAATTGCCTGATAAAATGAATAATTTGAAAAATAGGTGTCGCCCTTAATTTCTTTTGAAGATTTTTGTGCAAAAGTTTGGTTAAAACTTAGTACAATCAATGAGATACTTATATAAAATGTTTTCATAATGTTTTCTTTTTTACACTATTAAAAATATCTGGGTGAACGGATCTTTTGTTTGTCGCCATAAATAAAATCATAGCTTAGCATAATTTCATGACTACCCTGGTTGTACTTAAATGTTTTCATTCCGTAAGACCAGTCGAAAGAATAACCTGCATGAAATTGATCTGTAATATTATATCCTACTAATAAACCAACAGCGTCACCGGTCCTGAACATTCCACCAAGCAATAAACGTTTGTTGAAAATAAATGAAGCTGTAACATCAGCTTCTATTGGAGCAGCCATTGTTACTTTAACGAAAGTGGTTGGTTTTAATTCAATAGTATTAGTCAATTTAAACACGCTACCAGCAATAAAGAAATAATGCCTTTTTTCTGTGGCAATATTCGTGACACCAGTTGCTGTATTTGTTTTGAAGTTGTTTTCCAATAATTTAGGAGTAGATATTCCTGCATAAAAACGAGGACGATAATAGTACATACCAAAACCAAAATTGGTCATTAGTTTTGTATTTGAACTTTCTTGAAATTCAATATCATTTTGTTGGTCCAAATTTAATGTACTCAAGTTAGCTTTCATGTAATTGATTCCTCCTTTTAATCCAAAAGCCAATTTTGAATTTTCACTTACTTTCAAAACATACGCAAAATCAATATTTGCAGATGTATTGTTGATAGGGCCAATCTTATCATTCACTATCGAAAGGCCTAAACCCAATTTGTTGTTAAGCATCGGTGTATGCACTGTAAGCGTTTGAGTAGTTGGTGCGCCACCAAAATTTACCCATTGCGAACGATGCAATGCTGTTATTGTTAATGCATCGCGACTTCCTGCATAAGCTGGATTAACAGCAATTGTGTTATACATGTAATGCGTGAACATTGCATCTTGCTGTGCCCAGAGAGAAATGCTTCCGAAGATAATAAGCATTGTTAGCGTAATTCTTTTTCGAGTTTCCATTGTTATAAGTTTTACGAATGAATATCTTTTTTATATTTTATCTGTTCAAATAAATGTATCCTTTGATAACTGGAGATCCATCTCCAAGATCAAGTATATAGAAATATGTTCCAACCGGTAATTCGTCACCACCAACTCTTAATCCCATGGTTGTTTTTCCATCCCATGTATTAATATATGGTTTTGCGTCAAACACTTTATTTCCCCATCGATTGAAGACGATGAATGAATTGTTTGAATAATCTTCAATTCCACGAATGACATACAAATCGTTTGTTCCATCGCCATTTGGAGAGAACCCTTCAGGGACATTCAATCCGCAAGGGGTTGGACTGCATTTGTCAAATGGATTGCTTCCGTTTATAACTTCAACACCATTGGTAATTCCATCACCATCACAATCAAGGTTGTTCCAAGTAATGCTTGTTGCAACAGTTTGGTTGGCCAATACAATGTCGCATGGGTTATTAGGGTCAGTTCCGTTAATAAGCTCATTGCTATTGGTAACGCCATCACCATCACAATCCAAAGCACTCCATTCAGCAGAAACATTTGCTGTTATTTGATTAGTAGGATTGTAACTGCATGGATCATTCGGATTTGTTCCGTCAGTTGCTTCGGTTCCGTTATTTACACCATCACCATCGCAATCTGCTAAAGGATTTGCTGCTGAGCAATTCTGAACATTTATTAAAATGTATGCTGTATCACACATTGATGGAGAACCGCCATCACAAACAATTATGCACATACTATCCAAACCTACATAACCATTATTAGGTGTGTATGTAATACATACTTGAGAACCATTGATGCTTGTTACAGCATTTCCGTTTAGTGGATTTCCACATGAGGAAACTGAATATGTTTGACCATTTTCAACATCTATAATTGGCAAACAAACGGATACTGCACTATTCACATCGGTAACAACGCTTGTATCATTCACTACAGGTTTATCGTTAACAGGTGATACGTTAAAATTAATATAGGTTGTATCACATGCACTTGGAGTGCCGTTATCACAAACAATTACACACATACTGTCTAATCCATAGAAGTTTGCATTTGGAGTGTAAGTGATGCATAATTGATTTCCATTGATACTTGTAACTGCAGTTCCATTAATAGTATTTCCGCAAGATGAAACAGAATATGTTTGACCGATTTCGGAATCTGTTATAGGTAAGCAAACTGTTACTGCATTATCTTCTGTTGTTGTTATTGTTGTATCATTAACTACCGGAGGGTTATTCACCGGAGAAACATTGATATAGATATAACTTGTATCACATAAACTTGGTGTTCCGTTGTCACAAATAATTATACACAAACTATCCAAGCCACTATAATTTGGATTCGGAGTGTAAGTGATGCAAACTTGATTTCCAGTTACTACCGATGTTGAATTTCCGTTAATAGGATTTCCGCAAGAAGAAACGGAATATGTTTGCCCCGATTCCCCATCAGATATTTGTAAGCAAACTGTAACAGGATTATTTTCATTTGTTGTTATTGTTGTGTCATTAACAACTGGTGAATCGTTTACCGGTGTTACATTGATATGTATGTATGAAGTGTCACATGCAACTGTTGAAGCATTGTTGCAGACGATCACACATAAACTATCCAATCCATTATAATTTGTATTCGGTGTGTATGAAATGCATACTTGATTGCCATTTACAATTAATGTTGCATTCCCATTAACAGGATTTCCACAAGAAGATACGGAATATGTTTGTCCTAAATTACTATCTATAATTGGCAAACATACTGTGATTGTTGAATCTTCTGCAGTTGTTATTGTTGTGTCCGAAACAGCCAGCGTATTTTGTATCACTAAATTTATGGTTAGTGTACTGTCACAATTGGCTGCATTTGTAAGTACCTGAGTATACGTTCCAGAAGTTGTATACACAATACTATTAAGTGTATAAGGAGAATTAGAAACAACCATCAAAGTAGAATCTGTACTATGATTTATAGTAAGATGCAGTGTAAGTGTTGAGTCACATCCTATAACATTTGTAAGAAGGTGAGTTGCTGTTCCACTTAAAGTGTAATTAGTTCCGTACCAATTAAAATTGTTACATGCAACCGCAGTAGTATCACCTGTATTACTATGATTAATTATTAGATTAAGAGTTATAGTATTGGCGCACCCTACAATGTTTTGTGTATAAGTCCCTGTATTTGTATAGGTGATATCATTCAACGAATAACTATTACAAGCAATTTCTGTTATAGTTGTATCATGGCCAATATAAGTGAAGTTCAATGTTATTATACTGTCGCAGCCTACAGCATTTACCAATGTTTGAAAATAAACTCCTGTTGATGAATATGTTTGACCATTAAGAACAAATGGATTACAATCTGTTTCATTTAGTATGCTGCTTGTACTTTGGTTTATTGTTAAATGTAACGTAACAGTTGAATCACATCCTAAATAATTAGTGAATACATGTGTTGCGGTTCCTGTAGTTGTATAATTAGTCCCGTACCAATTAAAGTTATTACAAGCAATAACTGTTGTATCACCAGCATTACTATTATGAATAGTTAAATGCAATGTAACTGTTGAGTCACATCCTAAATAATTTGTAAAGACATGTGTAGGTGTTCCTGTTGTCGTATAATTAGTTCCGTACCAATTATAGTTGTTACATGCAGTAGCATAAGTATCACCAGTATTACTATTATGAATAGTTAAATGTAATGTAACTATTGAATCACATCCTAAATAATTTGTGAAGACATGTGTAGGAGTTCCTGTAGCAGTATAATTAGTTCCGTACCAATTATAGTTGTTACATGCAGTAGCATAAGTATCACCAGTATTACTGTTATGAATAGTTAAATGTAATGTAACAGTTGAATCACATCCTAAATAATTAGTGAATACATGAGTTGCAGTTCCTGTTGTAATATAATTAGTTCCATACCAATTAAAGTTATTACATGCTACAGCACTAGTATCAGAAGTATTACTATTGTGAATAGTTAAATGCAATGTAACAGTTGAATCACATCCTAAATAATTAGTGAATACATGAGTTGCAGTTCCTGTTGTAGTATAATTAGTTCCATACCAATTAAAGTTATTACATGCTACAGCACT
>CAIXIP010000008.1 GCA_903919535.1 uncultured Bacteroidota bacterium
AGCGAAATATGAGATCTACATATTTGACCGTTGGGGGAATAATGTATTTTATGGAGATGACTTAAGCAAAGTGTGGGATGGAAAAGCGAATCATGGCTCAGAGATGGCTCAGGAAGATGTATATATCTGGAAAGTAAAATTACTGGATGTGAATGGAAAAAAACACAATTACATTGGTACGGTTACTATTGTCAAATAAGAATAAATAATATAAAAAAAGGCTCTAAATGAATGTTTAGAGCCTTTTTTATTTAACTTTTAGTTCGTTAATTGCTAACCAGGCAATTAGTCCAGCCCCAATTTCAAGGGCATTCTCATCGATATCAAAAGTAGAAGTATGAACACCACTCACAATCCCTTTCGATTTATTTCCTGTTCCTAACCGGTAAAAACACGATGGAATTTGTTGCGAATAAAATGAAAAATCTTCTGCAGTCATTCGCATTGGTAATTCTTCCACATTTTCTTTACCTAGATAATCTTCGGCAGCAGCTCTTGCATTATTTGTAGTTGTTTCATCATTAACTAAAAAGGGGTAGCCAGAAACAATTTTAAATTCACAGATTCCACCCATTTCCAATGCAATACTTTCGGCTATGTTTTGCATTTTACTATGAGCTTCTTTTCTCCATATTTCATTCATAGTTCTGAATGTTCCTTCTAATAGAACTTCATTAGGAATAACGTTAGTAGCACCATTGCCAGCAATTTTACCAAAAGCCAAAACGGTTGGTGCTTTTTGTGGCTGAAGCATAAATATAGTATGCAATTCTAATATAATTTTAGAAGCAATCAGTAATGGATTGTTATAGTCATTTGGCATTGCTGCATGTCCACCTTTCCCTATTACGGTCACATAAATTTCATCAGTACTTGCCATATACATTCCATTGCGGAAGCCAACTTTCCCGACTTCCATGCTTGGGAAAACATGTTGTGCTAATATGCTTTGTGGACGGGGATTTTCAAGTACATTTTCTTTTATCATTAATGAAGCGCCACCAGGTAATTTTTCTTCACCAGGTTGAAAGATCAATTTAATTGTCCCTTCAAATTCATTTTTTAATTCATTTAAAATTTTAGCAGCACCAAGTAAAGATGCACTATGCACATCATGTCCGCATGCATGCATGATACCTGCATTTTTAGATTTGTATTCAACATTATTAATTTCAGTTATTGGTAACGCATCCATATCTGCCCGAAATGCAATAACTTTTTTCGATGGATTGTTTCCTTCTATCAATGCAACAATTCCTGTTTTTACGATGCCTTGTGAAAACGGAATATTGTATTGTTTCAACTTAGATGCGATATAGTCAGATGTAGCATATTCTTCGAAAGATAATTCAGGATACGCATGTAAATGCCTTCTGATTTCAATAGTTTCGGAAAGATATTTTTTTGCAGCTATTTTTATTTTTTCTTTCACAATAAAATTTATTTACCAAAGATCATTTTTAGGGAAAGAAGAAATATGATTACACCAAATACTCTTTTTAAAGTTGTTTGATCCATTGCGATTGAAATTTTTGATCCAAAAAAACTTCCAACAACAAAGGTGCAAGCGATAATTAATGCGGTTCTTGTTTCAATATGCCCTGCTTGATAATAATTATAAACACCCAGTATTCCGATAGGCATTAAAAACATAAATAAAACTGTTCCTTGTGCCTGGTGTTGAGAGTACCCCAAAAAATAAATCAGCGCAGGAACAATAACGATTCCTCCTCCAATTCCTACCATACCACTTAAAATGCCCGCTAATAAGCCAATGCAAAGCAGAATAATAACTGTTGTCATATTGTATTTATTTTTTATCACGAAATATTGAATTAAAAATCAAGACTTAATGAGATGTACCAAAGTGGTTTTAAAATGATTCCATCCTGTACTCCCCACGCTCTGTCCAAACGAATGAAATAACCAAATAATCTACTTCTGATTCCCCAGCCATAGCCACCTATTAAAGGGTTGTGTTGTGTGTTCAGTGTGATTTCTAGTGGGCTACCTGGTGTGGCAATTACTGTTGTGTTCAACGAGTTTTTGTCAGAATAAGGGTCGTTACCGGTCCAGGCAGTTCCTAAGTCACCGAAAGTAATTATCTGAAAATTCTGGATAAAATCAGAACGAATCGGCCGTTTATATAAATACTTGAAGATTGGGAATCGGAGTTCACTATTAATTACTACAAAGCTATTCCCATTACGTGCATTTTGATAAAAACCTCGCATATTTGTTGCTAATGTTTGATACGCATAATGTTGGTTTGTGGCAATGTTGGTTGTGTTATCAAAACGAGGGGTGATGTGATTATCAACGCCTCCCATATAATAAATAAGTTTTTGATTTCCGAAGGATGTACTAGCAGCAAAGCGGTTGGCCCAAATAAAATCACGGTGAATTTTTTTATAAAAACGCCAGTCGGTTCCGACAACAAAAAAATCTGTTTTGTCTTTGTCAATTTGTCTATAGTATTCTCCAAATAATTTCCCTCTCCATCCATTGTATAGATTTAATCCTCGCTTGATCGTATTGTCAAAAACGTATTCTAATTTAACCGTTCCCCAGTTTTCATAGGTGTTTTTTCGAAGTAGATTTGAATAATCAGTAGCTGTATAAACTGTTCTGTCATTACGATATGCAATGCTCGCACGTAAACTTGCAACTTCAGAAAAAGGAAACTTAAAGCTGTATCTGGCATCATGTGTATACACTTTTACTAAAGCATAATCTTGTGAAACATTCATCAAACTCTGACGATGCAACAAGATCTGTCGGTCAACATTTTTAATTCTATTTTCATAACTAAGAAAATATTCATTGCTATTTAAATTCCCAGAAAAGCGCATTCCGCCTACAATACGATAGTCTTCAAAAAGGTCACTCATGCCAATTTTGAAGAAAGCATTTATGCCTGCATTCAAATAAATCGGACTTCCGCCACCGGTAAATTTTTGATATGATGAATTTAAAAACGAATTATCTAATTGTGATACAACATAATCAACTGAATAATTGATGTTGTAATTTCGTTGTTTACCTAATTGAAAATCAGCGTGCTTTTTTTCTTGACTAGCCGAGTCGCTTGTTATTAGCGGTTTTTTTTCTTGTTCTGATTTTTTCTCTGCTCTTTTTTGTTCGTTTTCAAATGTATAATTATTAATATCTATTTCTGACGAATCCTTCTTTACAGGATCGCTGATATTAATTATCACTTTTACGTTTTCAGCTGTTGGTGTATCGTTCAGGTTTTTGTTTTTTACATTGGCTTCTACCTGCTCCTTTGTTTCCACCCTGTTTTTATAATCTCTATAAGATGTATTTTTTAAATCAACAGGAGCAAGGTTGTTGACACTTATCAGTGGACTAACAAATATTTTATATTTCCCATTCACATATATTATTTCAGATAATTTATTCGCTTTTATATTTACGTCTTGTTCTAAAATGCTTCGAGAATAATTTGTAATTGGCATTGAAGAAACAACTGTTCGGTAATGAGCAGCAGTATCAACATACGCTATAACACTATCAAAACGGGCAATATAGCGGTTGCGAATCCCATTCATATCACTTAAATAAGAAATGTGGGTGCTGTCATAATCACCTGGATACATTTCATCAATTGAAGGTGTATTGGTAACTCGTTTCAGTACGTTCGATTTCGTAACATTATTAAAAATGAAAAGATCTTTGTGGGCTTGTGCATCATCCTGTTTTCGTTTAGGATTAAAGAATAGCGTATCAACGGGCCTGTTGGAAGCAAAAATAATTTCTTTCGATCCATGAACAAATCGTGGTGTAAGATCATCATAAATATCTTTTGTTATTTGCTCATAAGCATTTGAAGCTGTTGTGAAAATAAAAAGGTCTGTCTGACCGGTTTGAACTGCCGACATAACAATTTTATTTCCTTCGGCATTGTATGAATAATCCAGTATTTTTTCGAACCCAATAACATTGCGTGAAGACCTGTCTTTTGTTTCCATGTCATACGTTGTCATAACCAAATAACCTTTTCGTTCAATGATGTACGAAAAAAGTTTTCCGCTCGGATGCCATGCTACTAAAGGGTAAGAGTAATCGTTTATGCGGTCTATTTTTTGTCCGGATTTTAAAAGACGTTTTGCTTTGTTTTTCTGAACATCATATAACCAGAGTTTATATTGCCCTAATTCATTGGTTGCATACAAAACATAATTGCCATCAGGACTAACCTTTAATTGATTGTACACACGTGGTAATTTCGGTTTTTTAACAAGTAAATTTTCAGTTGGTAATGTTTTAAATCCATCCTTTTCTTCATATTTATTAGAAAACGATTCATAACATTCTTTCCATAAATTCTTAACAGAAATTCCTAAAACAAAAAGCGATGAGTTATCAATGTTTCTGCTCACTTTAGTCATGTATAACACATTTGAGATTACTGCTTCACCATAATTGTCTGCAATATGTCTCCAAAATGCGTGTCCGCCATAAGTCGCATCATTCCCTTCAAGGCGATTAATGTTTTTATAACGGCCACTAAGAATCCCATCTTTAACGTGATTGTCAATATCCGAATTCCAATCATTCGCAACATACGAAACTAGGCCATTGATATACCATTCGGGTAAGTTCAGTAAGGTGTTGTTTTTTACCATTTCTCGTATGTTTCCTCCATACATCATCTGGTCAATCATTACCTGTGCAATACCTCCACGAATTTGCGCATCTAATTTTGCATGGTCACCTTCGTAATATAAAATGATTTTTGAGCCAGCAATTCTTGTTACACCACCGGTGTTATATTGTTCATCAGTAGAAAGGCCAATGTTACTTTGTTTGAAATCAGATTGTTTGTTGTAAACAATAAATTGCAATTTTCCATCAAACGAATAATCGAACAATTTTTCAATATCTGTGATCTGTTTTTTTGCTGATACAGAAACATAATTGGCTAGCTCTCTTCCTTGTTCGTAGAAGTAAACATCGTATCTGTCATATTTGTAATATGTCCAAAAGAAGTCTTCATACTTCACACGATTTTTGCCAAAATCCATTTGTGAGCCAGTATAAAATTGAGCATCCGAAACATTATTCAAAAATATAATGCAACAGAAAAGGGAAATAAAAAAAACTCTTTTGAAAAGAGATGAAAAAATAGTAGGCACAATAAATTTTATTAGAATGCTAAAATACTAATTAATGGAACGATTTACAAGCACTTTTAATTGATGAATTTGTTATTTTTGCATGAAATTTAATATTGATTTGAATTATGATCACAATAAAAACATTTGTTTTTGGACCTTTTCAGGAAAACACATATTTGCTTTATGACGAAAGTAAGGAGTGTATTGTTATTGATCCAGGCTGTTATGATAGCCATGAACGCGAAGAATTAACTGATTTTATTGAAGCCAATAAACTGAAGCCTGTTAAATTATTGAATACACATTGTCATCTTGATCATATGTTTGGCAATGGGTTTATTACTGAAACTTACAAGATAAAACCAGAATTTGATAAAAACGAACAAATGGTTTTTGATACCTATCTTCCCACAGCAAATATGTATAATCTTGAAGCATCACCATCTTCTGCTCCCGAAAAGTATTTGAAAGAAGGCGATGAGATTAAATTCGGAAATTCGACATTGGAAATAACAAGCGTTCCGGGGCATTCACCTGGAAGTCTCACATTTTATAATCGCGAACAAAAATTTATGATCGTTGGTGATGTATTGTTCTACGGAAGTATTGGTAGAAGCGATTTGCCAGGGGGTAATCACAATACGCTAATATCAAGTATTCATACAAAGTTGTTGCCTCTTGGCGATGATTATACAGTTTACAGCGGACATGGAAAATCAACTTCAATTGGTTTTGAGAGAATGAATAATCCTTATTTGAACGATTAATATTTAGAGAATAGTTCTCCTTTGCAAAAGGGGAGAAATTTTTTTGCCACCGAACATATTTCTACAAACTCAATACGACTACTTCGCGGTCAGTCTCATTTTGTAGAAGGACCAGTAACCTTATTCTTCGATTCAAAAAATAATTAATGATGATTAAACTAGGCAAATACAAGCACTACAAAGGAAAACAATACGAAGTAATTGGTGTTGCTCGCCATAGTGAAACCCTCGAAAATATGGTAGTTTACAAAGCGCTTTATTTGCCGGAAGGAGAAAATCTTTGGGTGCGACCATTAAATATGTTCATGGAAGAAGTTGAAGTGGATGGAAAAAAAGTTCCTCGGTTTGGGTATCTGGGAGATGTTTAATTTTTTTGCCATTCTTAGCAGAGCCAAGAATATCATTAACCTGATTATTTAATTCTGTTCACTGCTAATAATATAAAAACGCGAGGGAGGTTGTTATTTCTTCTTTACTTATTGCTATAAAAGTCGAAATCAAAAAAATGTCTTTTATTATATTCCCAAATTTCTCCAATAAGTTTTTTCTCACATTTATCTATTGGAATTGCTTTTTTTTCTTGGAGTTCTAATAATGAACCGAAGTAAATTGAAAATGTATTTTTGTCAAATTGAATTGCCATCCAATGTGCCGTTGCGCTATGCTTTATTTCTGACAAATGAGCTTTTTTATGAGCATTATTTCCAAGATTATACCGAGTGTTTAATGTTCCCTTCTTTTCGTATTTATTTCTAGCTTTTACACTTATGATATATTTTTTTCCTTCTTTTTCACATTCTAGGTCAGCAAAAGGTTCATTAAGTGTTTTATCATTTAAGTTTCTAATTTTATCAAAACCTCTATCTACTAAAGCTTTTATCGCAAATAATTCACCTAGTTCCCCAAGAGATTTTTTTCTAGCAGCTTCTTTTTTATTTAAATCGTTCATATAATTTTCAATTATTTTTGCTTTTAAATTAACCCGTCACCAATTAAAATAAATGTACAAAAATTTGATAATATTATAATAAGTGCGTTTAGTGAAATAGAACAAGGGAATAAAAAATCCCGCCATTTGCGGGATTTTAAAAAAAACATTTTATGAAAATGAAATTAATTAATCATTTCAAATCCACAATACGGAATCAACACTTTCGGAATTTTTATTCCTTCTGCAGTTTGATTGTTTTCCAATAAACAAGCTACAATACGAGGCAATGCCAACGCGCTTCCATTCAATGTGTGCGCCAATTGTGGTTTCCCATCGCCTTCTTTAAAACGTAGTTTCAAACGGTTACTTTGGAAAGTTTCAAAATTTGATACAGAACTTACCTCTAGCCATTTTTCTTGCGCTGCAGAAAAAGTTTCAAAATCATATGTTAAAGCAGAAGCAAAACTCATATCTCCACCGCATAATTTCAATGTGCGGAAAGGTAACTCCAGGTCACGTAATAAACCTGCAACATAGTTACGCATATCTTCTAATGTTTCGTATGATTTGTCAGGATGAGAAATTTGTACGATCTCCACTTTATCGAATTGATGCAAACGGTTTAACCCTCTTACATCTTTTCCATAACTTCCTGCTTCTCTTCTAAAGCAAGGGGTGTAGCCACAATTTTTTATTGGTAATTGTTCTGCTTTTAAAATTACATCACGATAAATATTTGTAATAGGAACTTCAGCTGTTGGAATCAAGTATAAATTATCAATTGTTGCATGATACATCTGTCCTTCTTTATCGGGTAATTGTCCGGTTGCATATCCGGAAGTTTCATTCACTAATATAGGAGGCTGAATTTCTAAATATCCTGCTGCTGTTGCTCTGTCTAAAAAGAAATTTATCAATGCACGTTGCAAGCGAGCAGCTTTCCCTTTGTATACAGGGAATCCGGCACCGGTTAATTTCACTCCCAATTCAAAATCTATAATATCATATTGGGTGGTTAGCTCCCAATGAGGTTTCGCGCCAGCATATAATTTTGGAATCTCCCCTTCCTGATACACATTTTCATTTTCTGCAGGTGTTTTTCCTTTTGGCACAGTGCTATTTGGAGTATTCGGAACTTGCACTAATAATTTATATTGTTCTTCTTCAATAGCTTTCAGTTGATCAGAAAGTTTGTTTGAACTTTCTTTTACAGCAGCACTTTTGTTTTTTAAATCGTCAGCTTCCGCTTTTTTACCTTGTTTAAATAGATCACCAACTTGTTTTGCAATAGTATTTGCTTCGTTTAATAAGGAATCCAATTCCTTTTGGGTGGTTTTTCTAGCATCGTCCAATTCAAGTACTTTTTCCAAAATTGGTTTTGCATCAAAATTTTTGATAGCTAAACGAGCAATCGCTTCGTTTTTATTTTCGCGGATATAGTTAAGTTGTAACATATATTTTTGTTGGTTGTTAGTTTTTTGTTGTAATCTATTTGAAGGACAAAAAATAAAAAATCTCCTAAACTTCTGTTGAAGCTCAGGAGATTTTTAAAAATTATTGAATAACCTTATGCTTCAGCAGTGAATGGAATAACCGAAACATACGATTTATCATCGCGTTTCTTTTTAAATTCAACTGTTCCATCAGTTAAAGCGAATAAAGTATGGTCTTTACCAATACCAACGTTTGCACCTGGATTGTGTTTAGTACCTCTTTGACGAACGATAATGTTCCCAGAGATAGCTAATTGACCACCAAAAATTTTAACGCCTAAACGTTTACTTTGCGATTCGCGGCCGTTGTCGGAACTACCCGCACCTTTTTTATGTGCCATGTTTTCTAGTAATTATTTTATTATAAATTAAAAATCATGAATTGAATTCGATCAATTCAAATTATTTAGCTTCTTTTTTAGCTGCTGCTTTCTTAGGAGCTGCTTTTTTAGTTGCAGTTTCTGTTTTAGCTGCTGCTTTTTTAGGAGCTGCTTTTTTTGTTGCTTTCACTTCAACTTCAGTTGTTTCAACTTTAGCTTTCGGTGCTTTTTTCTCAACAGAAATTTCATCTTTCAATGTTTCGCCTTTACCTAAAATTCCTTGAATAAGGATTTGAGATAATTGCTGACGGTGACCATTTGATTTTTGGTAACCTTTTCTGCGTTTCTTTTTAAATACGATGACTTTGTCACCTTTTAGATGGGAAAGTACTGTTGCAGCTACTTTTGCACCATCTACTGAAGGGGTTCCAATTTGAATTTTTCCGTCATTGTCAATTAACAACACGTTATCAAATTCAATTTTAGACCCTTCGCTAGCTTCTAGGCGGTGAACATACACTTTAGTGCCACGTTCTACCTTAAATTGTTGCCCGGCTATTTCTACGATTGCGTACATTTTTTAGGGTTTTATTTGTTAATACTACCCAAGCATAATTATTTCTTGGGGGCACGAAATTAAGAAAATATTTTATTCTGGCAAAGAAATGGAGCTTTTTTTCTTGTTTACCAGGTATACGCCTAGCAATATTAGGCCAATCCAAACAAAATGAAGCGGTAAAACAGCTTCGTTGTCAAAAAGCCCCCAACCCATTGCTACTATTGGTATAAGGTAGGTAACGGAAGATGCAAAAAGGGCCGTTGTCTGCCGAATTAACACGTTAAAAACAATTACGGAAATGGCGGTGCCGAAAATTGCCAAAATTGCCACATATCCTAAACTTTCCATCGCTTTTGGATTACTGGCAAAACGAACAGTGAAATCGGTAAATCCAAATAAATAAATTCCGGCCATAGGACCGATAAACATCATTGCCCAAACAGTAGCAGTAATAGAATTAACATCATTCAAGCTCTTTTTTATGATATTGACACTAAGTCCGTAGCAAATAGTTGCGAGTACTACATAAAATCCAAATAACAGATTATTATTCATGTCGATACTTTTGCCAACCATAAGTAAACCAATAGCTCCAACAAAGCCAATCATAATACCAATTGCATTTATCCAACGTGTTTTAATGTTGAAAATTAAAACACCCAATAATAATGTAAATAAAGGAGTTAAAGAGTTTAACATGCCGGCTAAGGAGCTACTAATGCCGGTTTCTGCCTTTGTAAATAAAAATGCAGGAATAAAATTTCCAATTACTCCCATGCCTAAAAATCCTTTCCAATGTTTGAGCATTGGCATTTTTACGTGTCGGAAGATGAGAGGAGATAAAAATAAAAACGCAATAAGAATTCGAAGTGCAGCTACTTCTTCACTCGAATAAACTTCTAATCCTCTTTTCATTAAAATGAAGGAGCTCCCCCAAATAAGGGCTAAGGCGATTAAGATAATCCATTGAAGAAGTTTTTTGCTCACTTTTTTAAAATTAGTCGACAAAGATATTACAATTGTTGAATGACAAATGACGATTCTAGCTGAAAAATTTATGAATTAAAATGTAATTTTGTAGAAATAAGCAAAAGAAAATAAATAAATCAATCAATCAAAATTCGAAAAATATGTCAACAGAAAAAATAACACTGAAAATAGAAGGCATGACTTGCGGACATTGCGAAAAATCAGTTAACAGAATTCTTACAGGAATCGAGGGTGTTTCAGAATGTTCTGTGTCACTTCAAAATTCTTCTGCGGAAGTTACATTTGATAATTCAAAAACTACAAAACACTTAATAGAAAAAGCTGTCAACGATAGTGAAATTTACAAAGCAAGTTAAAATGCAACACTACAAAATTTATGTTGGTGGTGATTTTGTTGAAACGCAAAACATATTAAATGTTGTTGATCCATTTACTCAACAAATAATTGCAACAACCTATTTGGGTGGTTCGGAAGAATTAGAACTAGCAATCAAAAAGGCCGAATCAATTAAAGAAGAGTTTAAAAATTTATCTTCTTACAAGCGTTATGATATTTTAATGCAGATTGCTTTTGAAATAAAAAAAGATCGTGATCGTCTGGCAACAATCCTTTGCAATGAATCCGCGAAGCCAATGCGTTACGCCTTAGGGGAGATTGATAGAGCAGTACAAACTTTTATTGTTGCTGCGGAAGAAAGCAAACGTTTACCGAAAGAATATATTTCACTCGACTGGACAGCAGCAGGAGAAGGCAAAGAAGGCATCGTTAAATATTTTCCCGTTGGTTTGATTGCAGGGATAGCACCGTTTAATTTCCCAATGAATTTAGCTGTACATAAAATTGCGCCTGCTATAGCAGCAGGTTGTCCCATCATATTGAAACCTGCTTCTTCAACGCCACTTTCTACGTTAGAATTGGCAAAAATAATTGATAGAACGGAACTTCCAAAAGGAGCTGTTTCTATTATTCCAATGAACAGAACTGCCGGAAATCAATTGGTAACTGATGAACGTTTTAAGTTGTTATCATTCACAGGTTCGCCAGTTGTTGGTTGGGAAATGAAGCGTAATGCAGGGAAAAAGAAAGTTGTGTTGGAGCTCGGTGGCAATGCAGCTGTGGTAATAACCCCTAGTGCAAACATCGAAAAAGTAACGGTAAAATGTGTTGCAGGAGGTTTTGCTTATAGCGGACAAGTATGTATTCATGCACAGCGTTTTTATGTTCATGAAAGTATTTTTGAAAAATTTACGTTTCAATTTATTGAGGCAACGAAGAAATTAAAACAGGGAAACCCTGAAGAACTTAGTACTGATATATCCTCCATGATAGATGAAGAAAATGCAAAACGTGTGGAAGCTTTGATCAATGAGGCAATCCAACAAGGCGCTGAAATTTTGTTTGGAGGAAAACGTATTGGAACATTTGTTGAACCAACTATCATTACTAAAACGACCAAAGCAATGAAGGTATGCTGTGAAGAGGTTTTTGGACCTGTTGTTATTATTGAAAAATATAGCAATTTCAAAGAGGCTGTTAATTTAGTAAACGACTCAGATTTTGGTTTGCAAGCAGGCGTTTTTACGAATGAAATTTCTGAAAGTGAATACGCATTCAATAACATTGAAGTAGGTGGAATAGTAATTAACGATGTTCCAACTTTTCGTGTTGACCATATGCCTTATGGCGGGATTAAAGATTCGGGCTTAGGCCGCGAAGGTGTGAAATATGCCATAATGGATATGATGGAAGCAAAGGTTTTGGTCAAATAATCAAG
This sequence comes from uncultured Bacteroidota bacterium, assembly GCA_903919535.1. Classification (GTDB taxonomy): domain Bacteria; phylum Bacteroidota; class Bacteroidia; order 2-12-FULL-35-15; family 2-12-FULL-35-15; genus 2-12-FULL-35-15. The sequence continues at coordinate 11,977 of CAIXIP010000008.1, forward strand.
TTAATCTCTACAGTAATTCTTTTATTTTTTCTTCTGCCTTTTTAGAATAAAAACCTTTTTCATTTTCAATTTCGAGCAACAAATTTTTTGCAATTTGTTGCTCACCAGTTTTCAGTTTTAATAAAGCTAAATTCCATTTTGCTTCTTGATAAAATGCATTGTTTTGGTTTTGCAAAACGTGTTCTAAATAGTTGATCGCAGAATTGTATTTTCCATTTTGAGAAAGCGATAAAGCACCATAGAATAAAGCGTTAATGTCATTAGGATTGTTTTCGAGTAACAATTGAAATGATGAAATGGCCTTAGAGTATTTTCCTTTATTGAAATATTCCAGTCCTTGCTTTAATACTCTATTGGCTGCAATACTATGTGTTTCTTCCTTTTCAACTAAATTGTTTGAGCTTCCTTTGTTTTCTTTGTAGGATGGTGTGTGTCCCTTAAAAACAAATGCTTGAGGGGTATGATTAAAATATAGATTATTATAGTCAGTCACTTTTAAATCATAAATATATATTACATCAGAATTATAGTTGGTTTGTAAAACATTATCGTTATTGCTGAAAGATGATTCTATATAGTTGGAAGGAATGCGTTCTATTTCTTTAATAGGTATTAAAGTATTTTCAATTAAAATTCTTTGTGATGTCTTATTTTTTCTAACCGTTTTTTTAATTACAAGAACTTTTTTCACGGTAGTAGGGTTGATCGACTCACGCTTAGAAGAAATCAGGCTAATTGGTTTAGCATTTTCTGTAAATACAGATTTTGTTTTGTTTTCAGAAAAAATATCAACCCATTTATAAAAACCTAAAATAGAGATTAGTGAAACAAAAGCAATTGCGATATACTTAAAAGTAATTGGTTTTGCGTGAGAGGCATTTGTTTTTACATCAATTTTATGATGAATATTAGCTAAGTCTTCAAATGAAAAAGGCAAAACGGAAAAGCCATTTACTGCGCTCGCACACAATTCACAAGAAGAAATATGCATGTATAATTGTTCGTGTTCTAACTTGTTAATTTTATGTGACGAATAAGCCTGAAGTTGTTCGAAGCTAAGACAACTGGTAAAAATTGTATCTGTTTTCATGGGGATTGGTTTTATTTCATCAAGCTACTATTGACGATTTTCTAATATCAATAATTTTAAATTTCGTTTTCCATTTTGAATATAACTTTTCACTTCATTCACGGAATAGCCTGTTATTTCAACTATTTGAGTGTAACTCATGTTTTTAAAGTAAAATAATTCAATGCATTTTTTTTGAAAAGGGTTTAGATTATTTAGTGCACTTTCTAACTTTTCAAAACTGCTTTCTTTTTCTTTTGCATCATCCGCATCAATCACAAACACTTGCTGCTTTAACTCATAATGGTATTCTTCATTACGATTTGCTTGTGTGTTTAATTTTCTTATTTCAGAAATACAATAATTTCTTACTACAAATGTGAGCCAAGCTTTAAAGTTCTCTACCTCACGTTTTTTTAATTCCTCAAATAGTTTTTCGAAAATTTGAAGCACAATGTCTTTTGCATCGTCTTTGTCCTTAAAGTAATTTAGACACATACCAAAAACCAAATGGGCATAACGCTTATAAAGCTCACCAACCAATTGCTTGTCATGTGTTGTTTTGTATAAAAGCACTAAGTCCTTATCGCTTAGCTGACCTATGTTTGTGTTTGAAAAACTCATAACCCGATTATTTTAGAATTTCCCGGAATCGGTTCTTGACCAATAGACGTTTGCTATTATCAGATTCCATAAACTTTTACTTTAGAGACAGGATTTTGTTTTTGAGAATGAGTAAGCGGCAGGTTTTTTAAAATAAGCGGTTTTAAATTTATTATATATCGATAATCGAAAAGTATTTATGGAAATAGATTTTTGATCACGTCTTAATGCCAAACGAGAATGATCGCGAACTCGAATAATATTAATCTTAAAAACTATAAAAAAATGAAAACAATTAAACTAATTTTAGCTATCACAGCTTTCGCAATTGCGGGCAAGATGAATGCACAGGAAACTGGTATCATAAGAGGAACATTGAAAAATGACAAAGGAGAAAACATGATTTTTGTTCCTGTTGCTTTAATGGAAGATTCAACTATTGTTGCTGGAATCCAAACAAATGAGCAAGGTGATTTTACTTTTAAACAACTTACTCCGGGAGTTTATAATCTAAAATTTTCGTATACAGGTTATGCTACCTTATTGGTTGAGGGAGTTGAAGCAATAGCCAATCAAACTTCTTATGTTTATAGAAACATGAAAACAAAAGTTGAGACACTAGGAATAGTTGAAGTTATTTCAGATAAATGGGAAAAACCAATTATTGATTCCAGATTTTCAGATCTTACTACAATATCGATTGAACAAATCGAAAATAGCGCAGTTGGAAAAAGTGATATCGTTTCATTAATGATTAGTGTTACTCCGGGAATACAACCAACAGAAGATGGAAAAGATATTTATATGAGAGGTTCGCGCCAGGGAAGCACTGGTTATTATGTTGATGGAAATCGCACAATGGGTGTTCCTGAAGTGCCGGGACAAGGCATTGCAAGTATGGAAGTGTTAACTGGTGGTGTTCCTGCGGAATATGGAGATTGCACCGGGGGCTTGGTAATTATTACAACAAAAGAATACAAATGGGAAATGCGAAAAAAGGAAATGCAAAGGCGTGACCGAGCAGAAAGGGAATCAAAAAAAACTGTTTCAACAAAAAATGATTGAACAGAAATAATAGTAATAGAGCTTTAAATTTTTAATGCTGGACTTGATTAGGGATCTTAATGAAAGGGATACCTAAATTAAGTCCATCATTTTTTTATTCTATTTCAAGATCTATTTCTTTTCTTTAATTACAAACAAATTAAATCCTAACCCGAAGGTAATCCTGAATTCTTGCAGTGACATAGGTTTAGGTGCATCGGATAAATGTTGCCCGTAAACATATCGAGTTTCTAAAAACAGATGAGCAAATCGTTGAAAATAATAGTTGAACCCTAAACCAGCTGTTGCCAAAGGCGAAATTACCGGTTTATAATAAATGTTTTTTGTGTTGTCGGGAGAAAGTGTTGAATAACGTGCATTGTAAGATGATGTATATGCAAAGCCAGGTTGAAGAATAAAATATGGGTCGAAATGATTGTTGGTGTGAAAGTGGTAAGCCGCTCCTAACATAACAGAATGATTATCTTTTAGTCCCATCGAATCGGTTGTTAAGCCATTACTTCCCAGCATGTAATTACAATCTCCACGAACAGAAATTTTATTGTCTAAATAATATTCCAGATTTCCATTTACATGAACACAGTTAATATTATCCTTCAATAAAACTCCGGCAACAATAGAAGCATCAGCACGCACTAAGTGTTTATGAATAAATTGCTCCTCCTCTTGTTGCGCAAATCCGGCAACGGATAAACAAGCCAATATTAGAATAAAAAGTTTTCTTAACATGATTAAAATAGTTTAAAATAAAGTATACTTTATATGATGATTTTTATTTTTTCTTTAGCTGATCCCACATATCGAACAAGCGCACATTTAAACTTAGATTTATAAGCAAATGCCCTTCAATACCTCTGATTTTTTCCTTTTCAATAAATAAATCTTTGTTTCCATCGATTTCGAAAACAGTTGCACGTACATCATAACCAAGGTGCATCATGTACTGCGCGGTAAGTGAAACATCCACTCTGTCGGTAATATTATAATGGGCTCCTATTCCCGCTTGCACAGCGCTACTCCATTTGTCTTTATAGAAAGGGCTATTATTTTTTGAAACTTTGGTATAATCAAAACAGTGTCCGGCTAAAATATAAGGAGTCAATTTTCCTTTTGTTGTTTCACAATTAAATGGATATGCAACAACAGACCAGCCGATGTGCTCATCAACTCTTCGGGCGATACCTCCAATATCAGTTGTAATGTAATCAGCAAACCAATCGGTATTCATACGTTTACTTATTCGTATCCTGAACTGACCACCGTAACCAAATCCATGCGCACCATCATCACTGAAGGCGCTAACTGTATTGCGTACGCCTAATTGGAAATATCCGCTTTCGGGATCCAATTTTCTTTTTTCCTGAGCCATTCCAACTATAGGGATCAGCAAAAGGAATAGCATTCGAGTTTTCATAAGAAAAATATTGTTTATGTATGTAGAACTGAATATTACTTTGAAATATTGTGTAATAAGCTATCAATAATCATTAAATATTCAACAAATATATCGATTTCAGTGTGTTGTGAAATAGTAATAACGAAAAGAAAAATAAATTAATGGAATTATTTTTTCTTTTTTTGTGAAGATAAAGTGGTGGGATTGGGTTCCTTTTTCCATTCAAAAGTCTCAATCATGTGATAAATATCTTTTTGAATAAATTTTAGAACGGGCGCGATGGAGTCTGTGTTAGGGACAGCATTAAAGTATAATGCGCCACGCAAAAAATGTTTTGTGCTGTCTGTTAAAAAAAACTGAAAGGAAGAAGCGGCATTTCCTTCGATCTCGTATATCAAACCATAAACTTTACTTGAATCTTTTGCAATTGCTTGCTGTGAAATCCCAGAAGCCTTTATTTGATGCTTTGACGCATATTGATAGGTTTCTTCCAGATTTTCTTTTAGATCACCATTTAGCTCTTTATACGTTAAATTTAAAGTGCCGTTAAAAGTTGGAAAATTTAAGTTCAACCAAGATGTTTCTGCATTAAAACTTTTACCTTTTTCCATTTTTGAGTAGACAGGAATTTCAAATGTAAAAGGAAAAATAGAGTCGTACTTTACATATTTTTTTTCAGGAAATGTTAATCGAAAATATGCTCTTGGCTTGGGTGCAATTGTATCGTCATCATCGCCACCACAAGAAACAAATAATACACAAGACAAAAGTATCAAGAAGGAAGCTGTAATCACCTTTCTTAATAGCTGATAGCTAATACTTAATGTTTTATTCTTCTTCATTTCTGTTAATAGTTATTTTAACTCTTTTTATTCTGCGATTATCTGCGGATTCAATTATAAAGAGCAAATTTTTAAAATTTATTTTGTCATTTTTTGAAGGAATTCTGCCTTCTATTTCAATTAAAAAACCTGCTAATGTATCTGCTTCACCTTTTGCATCCTCGAAATCACTTCCATCAATTTGTAAAATTCTATATACATCATTTAACGCAGCTTTACCTTCAAAAACAAAATTGTCTTCATCTAGTTTTGAATAAACCAGATCATCATCATCAAACTCATCATTTATTTCACCAACAATCTCTTCGATTACGTCCTCCAAAGTTACGATGCCCGAAGTGCCTCCATATTCATCTACAACAATAGCAAGGTGGGTTTTTTTATTCTGAAACTCTCGTAACAAGTCATCAATTTTTTTATTCTCAGGAACAAAAAATGGTGGGCGAATAATTTTATGCCAGTCGAAATTATCTTGCTCATCTAAATATTGAAGAAGATCTTTTGCATAAAGCACTCCTGCAATATTATCAATTGTTCCTTTATAAATTGGAATACGGGAAAATCCACAGGAAACAATATCCGAAAGCAATTTTTTGTATCCAGTTTCAAATTCAAATGCAGTAAAATCCATACGTGATTTCATGATTTGTTTTACATCGGTTGCGCCAAATTTTACAATGCCTTTAAGTATTTTATGGTCTTCTTCCGGAATATCATCTTCAGATGTAAGGTCTAGGGCTTGAGATAATTCATCAACAGAAATGTTGTGTGATTTAGGTTTAATTAATTTATCGAGTAGTGATGTCGAATAAACTAATGCTGAACTAACCGGAGAAAATAATTTTTGTAAAAATCTCACAAAATATACTAGAACTCTTGTTGAATTTAATGGGTTTTGAGTCGCATAAATTTTAGGTATCACTTCACCTACTAGTAAAATCAGAAATGTTACAATCACTACCTGAATTAAAAATCCCATCAAACGATTTTGAGAAAAATCGAATAGTTCTTCCATCACAAATGTTGAAAGGATAACAATAGCAATATTAATAAAATTGATACTAATTAATACAGTTGCCAACAAACGTTTTGGGGCAGCTATTAAAGCCAGGATCTTTTCATCTGTTTTGGTTCCTGATGTTTTCAGGTTTTCCATATCTGTGGGAGTAAGCGAAAAAAATGCTGATTCGGCTGCAGAAACAAATGCAACAATGATCAACAATACAAGCATGGAAATTATTGCAAATAAAACACTCAGAGAAAAAGATTTTACGATAATGCTTATTAGCAATGAAGTATGCGATAATAAATGTAAGCTACTCGGGACGTCCAAAATGTTGGTTATTAGTTAAAAAATAATGTTTGAAACAAAGATATTGCTTTGCTTCGAACATTGCATTATAATTTCATTTGTATGATCAGAAGGGTAGGTCATCTCCGGTTTTGTGCCCAGAAATCGCTGAGTCTTCTGTTCCTGTTGATGATTGAGGGTTTTCTTTTTTACTTAAAATGGTAAATGTATCGCCAACAATTTCTGTTGTATATCTTTTATGACCTTCTTTATCATCCCATGAACGTGTGCGTAATTTGCCTTCGATATAAATTGTCATTCCTTTTTTAAGATATTTTTCTGCTATTTCAGCCAAGCCTCTCCAAACAACAATGTTATGCCATTCTGTTTGTTCATTGCGCTGTCCTGTCTTGTCTTTGTATGATTCAGTTGTCGCTAAAGGGAAGTTTGCAACTACTGCACCTCCTTCTAAATGTCGAACTTCAGGGTCTTTCCCTAAATTTCCTACTAAAATAACTTTGTTAACGCCTGCCATAAAAATAATTTTAAGTTTAATAATAACAAATATAATAATACAAGAGGATATACTTCTTCCAATCAAAAGAATATTTATAATTTTGCACTCTCTATAGGTTTAATAACAATTCTAAAAAAAACACATTGAAAAAAATTAGACTACATCTGTTATTTTCTTTTTTCGTTCTGATTTCAGTTGGTGCAAAAGCACAAAGCGGAAATGAAGAGTCTGAAAACTGTGTTGGTGAAGGCAAATTTATTGTTGATGCTTATTATGGTTATCCTTATGTAATGGGCAACTATATAAAAGATTATTATAATAATTATAATAGCGGCTCTTTACAGGATGAAAAAGTTGTAAATTATAATCATGTGGGTGGAAAATTTGAATACATGATAAATGATATTGTGGGTATGGGAGTAGATTATACATATGCGAAAGTAGTTTATACATATACTGATTCATATTACGTTAATGGACAGTCGTTGCCTAAATACGACAGGTTTACCGAAAGCCTCACTAAGCAAAGGTTTTTACTTAGAGTGAATATACACTTTGCTACTACAAGGGAGTTGGATCCATATGCTACTGCCGGATTTGGTTATAAACAAACTGTTTTTAAGACAAATAATCCTAATAATTACAATTATGATATGTCTTTTTTTAATGCATTTCCTGTAGCTTTTAGGCTTGGTGCAGGTCTACGTTGGTTTTTTACAGACAATATTGGTGTTTGTGTTGAAGCAGGAATTGGCGGCCCTGCAATTCAGGGTGGTTTATGTGCAAAATTTTAAATGAGTTTAAATAATTAGATAGAATACTTTATCTAGGATCAGCAATTATTAAAATTTTATGAAAGTAAATTATCAGTTAGCCGAAGAGGCTGTAAAAGAAGTTAAAAGCGGGAATCGTGTTTTTGTTCATGGAAGTGCAGCAACTCCATTACATCTTCTTAAAGCCCTTTTTAAAAGGAAATATGAATTAAGTAATGTTGAATTGGTTTGTATCAGCACACTTGGTGATGCAGGTTTTGACCAAAAAGATTTCGGAAAAAGTTTTTTTATAAATTCTCTTTTCGTTTCAGAAAATATTCGTGAAATCGTGAACAGCGAAAATGGAGATTACGTCCCAGTATTTTTGAGCGAAATACATCAATTGTTTGATAAAAGAATTTTAGACCTAGATGTTGCTATCATTCATGTTTCACCACCCGACATTCATGGCTACTGCTCATTGGGAACATCTATAGATATTGCCCGTTCGGCAGTGAGAAATGCTAAATATATTATTGCACAAGTGAACAAACAAATGCCGCGAACTCTTGGTGATGGTATGGTGCATATAAGTAATATCAATGCAATGGTTGAGGTGGATGAAGCAATTCCTGAAGTTAGTTATCAATCAAAAATAAATGAAAATGCATTAACAATTGGTAAATACTGTGCAGAATTAATTGAAGACCGTTCGTCTTTGCAAATGGGAATTGGTGCAATACCCGATGCCGTTCTATCTTGCTTGCATACTCACAAAGACTTAGGTATTCATACCGAAATGTTTTCGGATGGTGTTATTCCTCTTGTAGAAAAAGGTGTTATAACGAATAAGTATAAAACAAAACACAGAGGGAAAATTGCCACAGGTTTTATTATTGGCACTCGTAAATTGTATGATTTTGTTAACGATAATCCTTTTGTAATATTTTTGGAATCATCTTACGTTAATGACACAAAAGTGATTCGAACAAACTCCAGGTCTGTGGCGATAAATTCAGCGTTGGAAATTGATATCACCGGACAAATTTGTGCTGATTCTATTGGTTCTTATCAGTATTCAGGTGTTGGTGGGCAAATGGATTTCATGCGCGGAGCTGCACTGTCTGATGGAGGAAAGCCAATTATAGCAATGAGTTCAGTTACTAATAAAGGCGAATCAAAAATAGTCCCTTTTCTGAAAATGGGAGCTGGTATTGTTACAACTAGAGCTCACGTACATTACGTTGTTACCGAATTTGGTGTAGCTTATTTATTTGGAAAAAATTTAAAACAACGAGCTGATGCGTTGGTAAAAATTGCTCATCCTGCCCATCGCGAAGAGTTGGAAAAAGCTATATTCCTTAGGTTTGGAAAAGAAAAGTAAATAATTAAAAAGGTACTAAACTTCGACCATATTTGTTAACGCAACAAAATCAGCTACAGATAATTCTTCGGCACGTTGAGTAAGATATTTATGATCTAAAAATTCAGGTTTTAATTTAAATGCTTTTATCGAATTGCGTAATGTTTTTCTACGCTGATTGAATCCTGCTTTTACAACTTGTTTAAAAAGCTTTTCATTACAATCCAATTGTTGAACATCATTTCGTGTTAAACGAATAACTGCTGATTTTACTCGTGGAGGTGGATCAAATACAGTTTCATTTACAGTAAATAAATATTCTATGTTGTAAAATGCTTGTAGTAAAACACTTGTAATTCCATATGTTTTATTTCGCGGTTTAGATGCAATACGCTCTGCAACTTCCTTTTGAAACATTCCTACAACTTCAGGGACTTGATTTTTATGATCTAGTACTTTAAATAATATTTCTGTTGAAATGTTATAAGGGAAATTTCCAATAACTGCGAATGGCTCGTTATTATATAAATTATTAAAATCGAGTTTTAAAAAATCACCTTCAATGATCCTGTTTTCAAGTATTGGATAATGTTTTTTTAGATAAGCAATGGAATCCCAATCAATATCAATTATGTGAGTTTCATATGAAGGTTCGGTAATTAAATATTTTGTAAGAACACCCATTCCAGGTCCTACTTCTAATACTTTTTTGTAAAGTGAAGTGTGTTTCAGACTTTTAACAATTTCCTGAGCAATGTTTTCGTCTTTCAAAAAATGCTGTCCTAAATGTTTTTTTGCTCTTACTTCGTTGCTCATTACTTTGTTCGTTTATTTGTTCAATTAATTTCTATACAATTTCAAGTAATGTTCTGAAGGCAACAAATTTATTTGCAAATTTATTTGCATGTTCTTTTTGTAAACGAGGAGAATGTAAGCGTTGGTATTCTTTCAAATCGTCCATGCTAGCAGCTGTATATTGAATAGAATAGGTAATGCCTTGCTCTTCATCTACAAGCACTTTGCAAATTTTATTTTCGATAAAAAAGCCAGTTGCCATTACATCTGGAATGTGAGTTTCTTTCATCCATTGGAGCCATTCTTCATGTACATCAATTTCGATGTTTACTGTAACGTTGTATATTATCATTTCAAAAAATATTTTTAAATTTTAAATTAATTAATAGTGTCCCCTCTTAGTCTGCGAAATCTTTTTCGAGCTTCAACAACATATAAACTTCCTGGATATTTTTCTAATAATTGCTGATATAATTCTTTCGCTTTATCTAAATTTTTAAATTGATTTTCATTCAGATCTGCCAATTTGAAAAGTGCGTCATCCCCTAAAATGTCATCTCCATAATTTTTAATAATGTTTTCATAAAATGCAGCTGCTTCATTGTATTTGCTATGTTTCAATTCGATTTGAGCTTTTTTATAAAGTATTTCATCTGCAAGGGCGTGCTTAGGATAAAGGGTGTTTATTGAATCCATTGTTAATTTGGCTTGCTCGTCTTTGTTCTGAAATGCCAAAAGATCAGCACGTGCATATAAAAGTAGCGGTGCTTCATTTGTATCAATAGCAAGTGCATCGCTTATCAATAAGGATAAGTCCAATGCATCATTCGCAATTAATTTGGCTGTTGCACCTTTCAGCACATTAAGTTGTGCTTCTGCCCATTTAAAATCACCGGTGTAATATGATATTTTTGCAACCCTAAATTTTGCTTCTTGCCCTATTTCATCATGTTTAAATGTTTTTTCAACTTGTGAGTATCGCAAGGATGCTTCCCAAATATCACCTGTCATTAATAAAATATCGGCCAATTCTAATTTGCATTCAGCTTGCAAATGAACCTCTAGTTGCGGCATAGCAATAGTTTCTTCAAGTAATACAATTGCATCAGTTGTTTTGTTAAGATAAAAAGCCTGCAAGTGTGCTAAGTTTTTTAATAGGGGAACAGTGCTTGCCGATTTACCCAATTCACTTATTGTGGTATTATAATTTTTTTCAAGTTCAGTTAGATCAGTTGAAGTATAATTTCCTTTTGAAACAACTTTTTGATAATACACATTCAGTAATTCAATTCGGGCATTGGTGTAGTAATAAACATTAGGACCTTTTGCTATGATGTATTGGTACGCTTTTATTGCCACATCATATGCCTCATTTTGTGCAAACATATTTGCTAATCCCATCATGCGATTACCTTCTTCTTTTTTTCTTTTGTCCAGCGCTTTACCTTGAACGAATGCTCCTTCCCAATCTTTCTGTTGAATCTGCATCCAAATCAAAAGTTCCGATAGTATTGTTTTGTCAGGGCTTTTGGCAATACGTTTTAATAATTCGGTTTTTAATAATTCGTTTTGTTTTGGGTCGGCATCGTTTCCAAAACTTGTTTGTAATGCATTTTGAACGCTTTGTAAATAGGAATCATTTATTTCTAGTGCATCCAATAATTCACTGATCATTCCCATTTTATCGCCTTTTGTACTATATACATTGGCTAGCTCAAAACTATAAGGATAATTATTTCGAGAAATCTTTCTTCCTTTCAAATATGCAGAAATGGCATAATCTGGTTGTTGAATTGCAAGGAACGCATTTGCAACTTCAAATACTTGCTCATCTTGTTTTATTGATTTTACAGCTTGTTCCCAAGCATTTTTTGCTTTGTCTGGTTCTTCGCTTCTCGTGTAAACAGTTCCTAAGTCAACAATGAAATTTAAACTTTCAGGATTTTGCTTGATCTGTTTTTTAGTGATTTTTTCTGCTTTCTTAAAATCTTTTGTTTCAAGCAAACAATTTAAATAAGGCGTATAAAATACTTGAGGAGATTTTTTATTGTATAATTTTTCATAATAGTCCAAAGCTTTATCAAATTCTTTGTTTTGATAAAACTGTTGCGCTAGTTGCTCATCGGTGCCGGGTTGAGCAATGATGTTGTTATGTATTAATACAAAACCAAAAAGTAACAATATGTATCTAAGGTAATTCAAATCATGTTTGACTCTAAAATTTATATCCCACAATTTCCAACACTACAGCTTTTGCTTCAATGTCTAAACCGTTGCGTAAAGTTAATAAACTTCCTTGTTTTAAATGTTGACCAAATCCATGGGGTGCAAAAAGCACTGCATTTAGCACCGCACTTTCTCCTGGTTCAATTGGTTTTTTGTATAACTCAATTTGGCATTCGGTGCAATAGCTTTTTGATCCTTTGCAGTAAGCCTGTGGTCGGTAAATACCCATCAATTCGTACTTGCTTAGGTTTTCAACAAGCAATTTTACAATGAGATATTTTTTGAGATAGACCATTTTTACAGTGATTAGTTAACTGGAAATTGAAAGCAGAAAAAACAAGATTTGCCTATTAAAATTCCCTGATAACTATTAACTTTTGGCTATTTCTTTCAAAATTTCTTTCTCTACTTCTTCGCTATTCCATTTTTGCTCAATATCTGGAAACTTAGTCATTATATCTTGCATGATCTGCTCTTGTTTCTGACCTACTCGCCACGCTTCCGAATATCTAATATTACTGAATGTCACTTGACTATATAAGGGCATCCATTTGTCTGGATGTTTTTCTGAAAAGTGAGCTTCTATTTTCTTTTGCAATAAAAATTTTGGATCAGCAACATAATCTCTCATCACCAAATAATTGTGTAATGATAGATCTTGAACACCGTCTCCATCGGGTTTACGAAGAATCTGGTATTCTTCAAACACTTTAGGCCAATCTTCATTATGCTTTTGCATCAATTGCCACATTACGGTGCAATCTTCAAAACCGCAATTCATGCCTTGTCCGTAAAATGGAACGGTTGCGTGCGCAGCATCGCCCATCAAAGCTGTTTTCCCATATGTCCAGGGATAACAGCGGACAATCGCCAATGATGATAATGGATGATTACCCCATTTATCAGCAATGTCTGGCATCATTTTGTAAAAATCAGGAAATGTTGTTTTGAAAAAATTGCTGATATCTTCGGATGTTTTTAATGTTTCGAAAGATTTTTCACCTTTCATTGGCATAAATAAAGTACAGGTAAATGAACCGTCTTCATTGGGTAATGCAATCAGCATAAATCTACCACGTGGCCAAATATGCAATGCGTTTTTTTCTATCGGATAACTACCATCTGCATTTGCAGGAAGTAAAATTTCACGATAACCATCATCAATAAATCGCTGGCTGTAATCAAATCGCTCAAGCTTCTGCATGGCGTTGTAACGAACAGCAGAAAATGCCCCATCAGCCGCAAATACAACATCAGCCTTGTATTCTTTTTTTATACCTGTTTCGGTGTTTTCTGTATAAACAATTCCATTTACTAGATCTACATCACTACATTTTTCGTTATAGAAAATAGTTGCTTTCCCAACCTCTTCAGCAATGCTCATCATCTTTGCATTGAGTCCTCCACGCGAAACAGAAAAAATAGCTTGCCCTTCTTTACCATAAGGTTGATAAGATAAATTACCTTGAAGGTCATGCATCATTCGCCCGGTCATGGGGATAGCCATTTTTCTGATCTCATCACCAATTCCAACGGTATCAAGTGCTTTCCAGCCTCTGTCGGATGTTGCTAAATTAATTGATTTTCCGGCAGAAATTTCTGCTTTTCGAATATCAGGTCTACGTTCCACAATAGTGACTTTATAACCAGCCTTTGATAGATATACTGCCCATAATGAACCTACTAATCCTGCTCCAACTATTGTTGCTGTTTTGCTCATGTTTTTTCTTTCTATTAAAATCAATATTTTATAAAGCGTTTTTTAAAATTTCACCAAAACGAAACACATCCTCAAATGAATTATATAATGGAGTTGGTGCACAACGTATCACATTTGGTTCACGCCAATCAGCAATTACGCCTGCTTCCATTAATTTATTGAATAAGTCTTTTCCTCTGCCATGAGCGATTATTGATAACTGACAACCTCTTTGTTTTTTATCTCTTGGAGTGATAATTTCTAATTTTTGCTCAAGCGATTTATTTATATCATCAATAATAAATTCTAAATAGCCTGTTAATATTTCTGTTTTCTCATTCAATTTATCCATTCCAACTTCATCAAAAATATCGACAGCTGCTTTGTGCGCTGCCATCGATAATACGTTGGCATTACTCGTTTGCCAAGCTTCTGTAGTAGCCATTGGAACAAACCCTTTTTCCATTTTGAAACGAGTTTTTTTATCATGGCCCCACCAACCTGCAAATCGTGGAATAGAAGGGTTGTTTAAATGACGTTCATTAATATATATTCCTGAAACTCCTCCAGGGCCTGAGTTTAAATATTTATAGCTGCACCAACAAGCAAAATCAACATCCCAATCATGTAAATGTAATTTTAAGTTTCCAGCAGCATGAGCAAGGTCAAAACCAACGGTTGCGCCAATTTTATGCCCTGCTTCGGCAATGGCTTTCATATCGAAAACTTGTCCGGTATAATAATTTATACCACCAAACAATATCAATGCAATGGAATCTTTATTTGTTTCAATTGCTTTCAAAATATCTTCGTGTCTGATGCAATATTCTCCTTCACGTGGAGCAACTTCAATTATCGCTTCATCAGGGTCTAATCCATGAAATTTTACTTGTGTTTCCAATGCATATTGATCACTCGGAAATGCTTTTGCTTCACATAAAATTTTGTAACGAGTTTTTGTAGGACGATAAAAACTTACCATCAACAAATGCAAATTAAGTGTTAATTGATTCATTACTACTACTTCTTCTGGTTTAGCACCAACAATTTTTGAAATCGGTTCAGCAAATTGTTCATGGTAATTCATCCAAGGTTTGCGAGCATGAAAATGACCTTCTACACCAAATGTTGCCCAGTCTTCTAATTCATTCAAAATATATTCTTGTGTAGTTTTAGGTTGCAGTCCTAAAGAATTTCCTGTGAAATAGACAGTTTCGCGTCCATGCATCATCGGGAAATAAAATTTCTCGCGATATTTCCTTAACGGATCATTTGCATCCTGTTGTTTTGCAAATTCAAGAGTATTTTGGTAATTCATAAAGTTAATTAATTTAAAGTTTAGCTTCCGTGTGTCCTACAGGTTATTTTTTTAATGTCAGACACAATTTGCACAAATTTTTGTAACGTTCAAAGATATATATTTGCACTCTAATATTTGAACTTATGAAACGAGAAAAATCAGAAGCTTTATTTGAAAAAGCAAAAAAATATTTTCCAGGAGGAGTGAACTCTCCGGTACGTGCATTCCGCTCTGTTGGTGGTACTCCATTATTTATTGAAAAGGGAAAAGGCTCTCATATCTGGGATGCAGATGGTAACGAATTTATTGATTATTGTGGCTCTTGGGGGCCATTGATACTTGGCCATGCAAACGATAAGGTAATTGATGCTATTAAAAAAGCAGTAGAAAAAGGAAGCTCATTTGGTGCGCCAACAGCTTTGGAGAATGATTTAGCAGAACTAATATTAAGCAATAACAAATACATTCAGAAAATTCGTTTTGTGAGTTCTGGCACAGAGGCTGTGATGAGCGCTATTCGTCTTGCACGAGGTTATACCAAACGAAATAAAATATTAAAATTTGAAGGGTGTTATCACGGACATAGTGATTCCTTATTGGTAAAGGCAGGTTCAGGATTAGTGACATTCGGAAATACATCTTCAGCTGGTGTTCCGGAAAGTTTTGTGAATGAAACAATTGTTGTTTCATTGAACAATGAACAAGCTGTTAAGCAAGCGTTTGCCGATTTCAAAGATCAGATTGCATGTGTTATTATTGAACCGATTCCAGCAAATAATGGTTTACTTTTACAGCGAAAAGAATATTTGCAATTCCTTCGTGATATCTGCACAGAAAATAAAACATTGTTAATTTTCGATGAAGTAATAAATGGTTTTCGTATCGGATTTACTGGTGCTTCAGGATATTATAATATTCAACCGGATATCATTACTTATGGAAAAATTATTGGAGGAGGATTGCCTGTTGGTATGTACGGATCGAGCGCAGAAATAATGAGTCATATTTCTCCTGAAGGAAATGTTTATCAAGCGGGAACCTTAAGTGGAAATCCCGTTGCAATGGCTGCAGGAATTGCTCAGTTAACAGAGTGCTTGAAACCCAACTTTTATGAAGAATTAGAACGGAAAACGAGATCCTTGATTGCTGAAATTTTCACTCAACTAAAACTATCAAAAATTGAATCATCCAATTTTAAAATATTTACAGTAGGATCAATTTTTTATATAGCATTTACTGATAAAGAAGTTCTTAGAAGTGCAGAGGAAATAGATGCTGATTCTATGAAGTATTTCAGAATATTGCACAAAGAATTATTAGAGCGAGGGATTTATTTAGGACCATCCGGTTATGAAGTTGGTTTTGTTTGTGAAGCTCATACAGAAGATGATTTGATAAAAACTGCAAAAGCATTTGCGGAATCATTGGAGATTGCCCTAAAATAGTTTTAAATTAGATTTGTTCAGCAAGGAGTAGCAATACTCCTTGCAATATCATTGTCCCATCAATTCCCGCCACATAATAATATTCGCTGCGTTTCGAATTGCTCATAAAAACTATTACTGCGTTTATAAAAGCGGAAAGTAGCATCGCAGAAAATATGTTTATTTTAAACATGCCAGAAACAAATTCCAGAATAATCAATAAAATATAAATTATCATACAAGCTGTTGCGAACCAGCGAGTCTTATTTTCTCCCATCAAATGCGGAATTGTAGAAACATTATCAGCAGCATCAACTAATAAATCTCTTATGTCGAATGGAATGCAAATCGCTAGCATAAAACAGAATCTCACTGCAATATGCAGTAAATGCTGTTTTGTAATAACATCAGAAGGTTCTAATAATATTGGAACAACTGCTGTTACCATTGTCCAGACAAGAGTAAGTGTTATCAATTTGAACCATGGGCTTTTACGTAATTTTATAGAAGGTAAAAAATAAGCGATTGATAAAAAAAGTAAAGGAGAAAGATAAAATATAATTTTTAGATTATTAAAAAATAAACTAATACATACACCCAAAAAGCCAATTAACGTAAGTGTTTTGATGGAAAATTGGTTGTTGAAAATCCAATTTCTTCTCACGGAATTCAAACTTTTATCTTGTTGCGGTGTGTAAAAAATTCGTTGAAGATTATATACAAAAAGAGTTGAAAAAAAAACAAGTACAGAATATTCTAATAAATGATTGGTTGCCCCAATTTGGATAAGTGAACTTTGCGTTAAGCATACTGCACCCATTGCAACATATACGTTACCAAATAGAATTAAATCGGAAAATTGTTTAAGAAATTTCAAGGTAATGCTTTACAAAATCTTTATAAATAAGCCCTTCCGATAAATATTTATGCGAAAGAAAAAAGAAACGACTTAATAAAGCTCAGAATTATTAGCTTTCAAAATAAAATAAGTACCTAATCCAATACCAAGCCCTGAAGCTCCACCGATTAAGGATTTTATTTTTCGTTTTTTTCTTGCCACACGTTCATATCCCATTAAATAAGCATCTTGTTTAAGGTATTCAAGATTTGAAACCCCTTTCTTTTTTATTTTTATTTTAGGAAGACCAACCAATGCTGCAAATGTAAAAGGCGCAATCGGACTTAATAAACTTCCAGTAACTCCTGCACCTGCTCCAATTAAAAGTCCACTCCAAAATGCTCCTCGAGCTTTAAAGCTTTTTTGTGCATCTTGTTCACCACGTATAAAATAACGCATTTCATCAATTGTGAATTCATTACCAACAATTGTATCGTATTGATAAATTAAAAACTCGCCTTTTTTATTGCTGATTGAAAAAATTCGTTCGTTTTCTATTGCAAAAGTTTTGTTCTTATTTTTCGGGTTTTTAAAAATGGTTGTGCCATTGGTAGTGTCAATAACTGTTGTTATTACGACCGTTCCATTTAAAAGAAGAATAGTGTCATTACCTGTTTGAGATACTCCGTTTTTTGAAAAGGAAATTTGAAGTAAAATGAAAAATATCAAAAAAACTTTATTCATGTTTTAGGTAATAATTTGTTGTATAGTTCTCGGATTTGTATTGGATCTGAATTGATATAAAAAATAAAGTTACTGTTTTATCAGGAGAAGAATTCATTTTTTAAAAAATTATGATAAAAATCATGCTAAAGCGCGCTTATATTTTTGTTATTTCTCAATTAGAAAACCTATTTCTATGTTATATTTGCTCTCCAAAAAAAATAAAAATGATAACAACTGATAAATTTGTAAATCGTCATAACGGTCCACGTGTAAACGATATAAAAAGTATGCTCACAAAAATTGGAGCTAACTCTGTAGATGAATTAATTGACCAAACTATTCCATCAACTATTCGCTTGAAAAAACCTTTGAGTTTATCAAAAGGAATGACTGAATACCAGTATTTGTCGCACTTACGAGGTATTGCTTCAAAAAATTTAGTTTATAAATCGTATATTGGTTTAGGATATTATAACACGATTCTCCCTTCCGTTATTCAACGAAATGTTTTAGAAAATCCAGGCTGGTACACAGCTTATACACCTTATCAGGCTGAGATTTCGCAAGGTCGCTTGGAAGCACTATTAAATTTCCAAACTATGATCATGGATCTTACAGGAATGGAAATTGCGAATGCCTCATTATTAGATGAAGCTACTGCTGCTGCTGAAGCAATGGCAATGTTGTTTAGTAACCGTTCACGTGAAGCAGTAAAAAGCGGGGCAAATAAATTTTTTGTTTCTAATGAATGCTTCCCTCAAACGATAGATGTTTTAAAAACCCGTTCAACTCCTCTTGGAATTGAAATCGTTATTGGAGATTTCAAAACATTTGAATTAAACAATAGTGTTTATGGAGCTTTGCTTCAATATCCAACACAAGATGGTTTAGTTCATGATTATGCAGATTTTGTTAAAAAAGCAAAAGTAAATAACACGGCTATTGCTGTTGCAGCCGATATTTTGAGTTTGGTATTATTAACTCCTCCAGGTGAATGGGGCGCAGATGTTGTTGTTGGTAACACACAACGTTTTGGTGTGCCAATGGGATATGGCGGACCTCATGCAGCATTTTTTGCTTGCCGCGAAGAGTATAAACGAATTTTGCCAGGAAGAATTATTGGTGTTTCGGTTGATGCAGATGGTAATCACGCATTACGTATGGCTTTGCAAACACGTGAACAACATATTCGTAGAGATAAAGCAACATCAAATATTTGTACAGCACAGGCTCTATTAGCTATCATGGCAAGTATGTATGCCGTATATCATGGTCCAGATGGATTAAAAGGAATTGCTGAGCAAGTTCATCTTTCGGCAGTTGTGCTAGCAGCTGAACTAAAAAAATTAGGATTTAAAGTTGAAGAAGGAATTTTCTTTGATACTATAAAAGTTGTTGGAACAGATAACGTAAAGATCAAAACTTTAGCAGAAGCAGCTCATATTAACTTCCGTTATTCAGAAAGTGCAACAGTTATTTCTGTTGACCAAACAACAAGTGCAGAAGATTTGAATGTGATTATTGATGTGTTTGCGAAAGCAGCAGGGAAGGCAGCTTCTGTAACTACGCAAGAAATTGTTTTTGCACAAAAATCAACAATAAATTATCGTAAATCAGCAATTCTTTCTCATCCTATTTTTAATTCCTATCATTCGGAATCAGAAATGATGCGTTATATCAAGCGTTTGGAAAATAAGGATTTGTCTTTAACTCATTCAATGATTTCATTAGGATCATGTACAATGAAATTGAATGCAGCTTCTGAACTATTGCCAATTACCTGGTCTGAATTTGCAAATATTCACCCATTTGTTCCAATGGATCAGGCATTGGGATATCAGGAAATAATTTCTGAATTGGATAAATCTTTAAGTGAGATCACAGGTTTTGAAAAAATGAGTTTTCAGCCAAACTCAGGTGCATCAGGCGAATACGCAGGATTACTTGTTATTCAGGCATATCATCAGTCACGTGGTGATGCTCATCGTAACATAGCATTGATTCCTACATCGGCACATGGGACAAATCCGGCAAGTGCTGCAATGGCAGGAATGAAAATTGTTTTAGTGAAATGTGATGAAAAAGGCAATATCGATGTGAACGATATGCGCGAAAAAGCTCTTCAAAACAAAGATAATTTATCCTGTTTAATGGTTACTTACCCGAGTACACATGGTGTTTACGAAGAAAGTATCATAGAAATAACAGATATTATTCATCAAAATGGCGGACAAGTTTATATGGATGGAGCCAACATGAATGCTCAAGTTGGCTTAACTAGTCCGGGAAATATTGGAGCCGATGTGTGTCACTTAAATTTACATAAAACATTTGCTATCCCTCATGGTGGGGGAGGACCAGGTGTTGGACCAATTGGTGTTGCAAAACAGTTAGCACCATTTTTACCATCTCATTCTGTTGTAAAAGTTGGAGGAGAAAAAGGAATTCATGCTGTCTCAGCAGCACCTTATGGAAGCGCATTAATTTTATTGATCTCTTATGGATATATTAAAATGATGGGTGGCGAAGGTCTAGCGGAAGCCACACGTATGGCAATCTTGAATGCAAATTATATTAAAGAATCTTTAAAAGATCATTATCCAACTTTGTACAGCGGTAAAAATGGGCGTTGTGCTCATGAAATGATACTGGATTGTGTTGCATTTAAACGTGAAGGCGGAGTTGAAGTTGGTGATATTGCAAAACGTTTAATGGATTATGGTTACCATGCACCTACGGTTTCTTTCCCTGTGCATGATACCTTGATGATTGAGCCAACTGAAAGTGAATCAAAACAAGAACTTGATCGTTTTTGCTCTGCAATGATCTCTATTAAAAATGAAATAGACGAAATTGTTTCCGGAAAATCTGATAAAGAAGATAACGTAATTAAAAATGCACCTCATACTGCAAAATCGGTAATAACAGATGATTGGAAGCATAGCTATTCACGCGAAAAAGCTGTTTACCCATTGAAATGGGTGAAAGACACCAAGTTTTGGCCGAGTGTAGCAAGAGTTGATAATGCCCATGGTGATAGAAACCTTATCTGTGGTTGTTTACCTATTGAAGCCTATGCTGCAGAACTAGTATAAATAATTTGCCAAATATTTGGTAATATTAATTTGCTTCTTTAGATTTGTAGCTATTAATAATGTAGAAAATTTAAATTAACCAATAAACCCAAAATAAAATGAAAAAAATTTACACAATGATTGCAGCATTGGCAGTGATAGTTTCTGCTACTGCTCAAAACAAACAACTAAATGATGCGCCTAAAAAATTAGTACCAAATCCAAAATTACAAGCAGTTACTGATTTAAGTAATTTTAAAGCTAGTACTTCTCAAGATAGAGTATTTTCTGGTTGGTTAAATTATGCTTTGCAATTAGATGATGCAACTAATGGTTTTTCTCCAGGACTTGCTTCTGCTAGTTTTATGCTTGTGTTTCCTGATACAAATATTATCTTAGGACAATACACTGATGGATCAACAGCATATCCTCAGTTCCACAAAACAGGAACATGGTTAGACCCTAAAAATATGCCATTCCAAGGTATTAATGCAACTGATGCTTATTCATTAGATTCAGTAGGTATCGTTTACGGATATTTAAGAAGTTTAACTTCAACTGTTGTTGATACTTTAAGAATTGATATCGTTAAACACAGTGTTGCTCTAGAGTGGACTATGTCAGGTGGTAATTTAGAAACATACCAAGATATTGAGTATGTTCAGGCTACTGATAAAATTGCAGCATCTAATGTTCTTGCTACTTACTATTATTATTTAACACAAGCTGATTCTTCTAGTACTGCAGCAGAGTTATATATTAAAACTACTTTACCTACACAAGCTGCAGGTAACAGAATTGGTGCTATTGTTACATTCAAACCAGGTTATTCTTATACAATAACTGATTCAATCAGCAATAAAAATGCATTCTACCTTCTTTCATATGAGCAAAATGGTGCAAGCACAGATCCAACATATTATGGAGTTTCTGGAGATGGTACTTCTGATTTAAATTGCTCAATGAGTATACCATCTTCTGTTAGATATAATACTAATGCAAATGGATGGAAT
The DNA here is from genome assembly GCA_903919535.1 of uncultured Bacteroidota bacterium. Taxonomy (GTDB): domain Bacteria; phylum Bacteroidota; class Bacteroidia; order 2-12-FULL-35-15; family 2-12-FULL-35-15; genus 2-12-FULL-35-15. The sequence continues at coordinate 33,970 of CAIXIP010000008.1, forward strand.
GGTTATTTTATTCCAACTTGGGCTTGGACAACTCCATTCGCATACGAACACCACATCATTGAATTTAAAATTTCAAACCCTCCAACTGGAATTAATGAATTAGCTTCAAAAGGAGTAAAAGTTGAACAAAATTATCCAAACCCTTGTAACAATTCTACTGCTATTAACTATGAATTAGCTAATAATTCAAAAGTTTTATTGTCAGTTTTTGATGTTACTGGAAAAGTTGTTGCAACACAAAATGTTGGAGAACAAAATGCAGGTAAGCACGTAATTAACTTTAATGCATCAAACCTTTCAGCAGGTCTTTATACTTACTCATTAACTGTAGGTCAAAACACAACTTCAACTATGAAAATGGTTGTTATTAAATAATTTAATATTTATTTAATTTTAGAAAGCCCACAATTTATTGTGGGCTTTCTTATTTTTTAATATTTATCGTATAAATTTTCTAAGAACTTATTTTCTATCTTTAGACTTTATTAATAATTAAGTATCCACAAAAAAATTAATCACATGAAAAAAATAGTACTTTTTTTAGGAATGAGCAGCATTCTGTTTTGTGCACAGGCCCAACAAACACCGGTGTCTGTTAACAATCAAAAAACTACAACTGCAAAACACATGTTATTTGATAAACAAAAGTTTATTGCAAATAAAGGTTTGGCAAATGCTTCAAGAGCAACAACAGAATCTTTTTGGTTGAACTATGGCGTTAGTCAAGATCAGTTATTAGGTGGTGGTGCAGGTTCTACAGGGCCATCTAAATTGAATTCAAATTATCTTTTTCCTGATTCTACTGCTTTTGGCGAATTTGGTGCAGGTAATTTTTCTTCTATTTGGGTTCATCATCTTGGTGATATGCTGGATGTAAAATCATCAGTGTTCAATAGTATTGATGGTGTTACCTGGACAGCAGCAACTGCTTATAGCGTTGATTCTATGTCTATCGTTTATGGATACAGCAGAAATGACGCAAATACAGCTGTGGTTGATACCCTTGTTGTAACAATGTTTACAAATGCTACATCAACTAATAATCCTAATTCTGGTTTTATTGGAACTACTGCAGCAAATTATGCTACTGATACATTGTCATTCAAAAAACTTAAATATCTGCAAGCATCAAATACAGTGGATGCAGTAGGGAAATACACATTTAAAATTCCATTGACGATTGCGGATACAGCTAATACTTATTACAATGAAAAAGCATTTAAAGTGCCAGTTCCATTTAATGTTCCTGCCGGAAAATTATTATCAACTGATATTCAGTTTATCCCAGGATATACTTATGCATTAGGTGATCATATTGATTATGTTCACAATGCATTTTTCTTTACTTCTTATGAAGAAAATGGAAACGCTGGTGGTGCAGGAACATTCCCAATGTATTATGATTGTAATTATCAATCAGCAGCATGTGATTATAATCTTTCACACATTCTTCCTCAAGATGTTAGATATAATCAAGCTGGAACATGGAATGGTTATTTCATCCCAACTTATGCTTATGGTATTACTTATGGTTTTGAGCATCACTTGATCTCTTACAAAGTTGTAAACCCTCCAACTGCAATTACTGAGTTGAACAACAATTTTTCTTTAGATCAAAATCAACCAAATCCTTTTAAAGGAGCGACAACAATTAATTACCAATTGAAAAAATATGCTGGTAATGTTTCTTTACAAATTTATGATGTAAGAGGAGTAAAACTATATGAAACATCAACATCAAATGTAAAAGCAGGAAATTATTCTGTGGATGTGAAGAATGTTAGTTTCGCACCAGGATTGTATTTTTATTCACTTGAAGTAGATGGAGCAAGAGTTGCTAAGAAAATGATCGTTGAATAATATTTTAAATTTCTAATAAAAAATAACGCCCGGTGAATTTCATCGGGCGTTATTTTTTTAATAAGTAAAACTAAATGTGAGTATCAGAATTTTGATTTTAAGTCTTTCATAAATTTTGTTGCATAAACAAAATCACAGACTTCTTTATTTTCCGTTTTCAAGATCTCTTCTTTACTGCCTTCCCACCATTTCTCTCCTTTGTAAATAAACATAATATTATCTCCGATTTCAATCACCGAATTCATATCATGCGTAATAACTATGGTAGTAATATCATATTCCTCTGTAATTTCTTTAATTAAATTGTCAATTACAATGGATGTTTTCGGGTCAAGCCCGGAGTTTGGTTCATCACAAAACAAATACTTTGGTTGAACAGCAATTGCGCGGGCAATCGCAACACGTTTTTTCATTCCTCCACTTAATTCGGAAGGAAATAAATTATTCGCATTTTCAAGATTAACTCTTTGTAAACAAAAATTTGCTCGGTCACGTTTTTCGCTTTCAGTCAAATCAGTAAACATCGAAAGCGGAAACACAACATTTTCTTCTGCTGTTTTAGAATCAAATAATGCTCCTCCTTGAAAAAGCATTCCGATTTCTTTTCTGATTTCTTTTTTTTCTTTGAAATTTAGTTTGTAAAAATTGCGGTCATCAAATAATACTTCACCTGAATCTATTTCATTTAACCCCACCATGCATTTTAGTAAAGTAGTCTTTCCTGATCCGCTTTCCCCGATTATCATATTGGTTTTGCCAACCTCAAATGTGAAAGAAATATCTTTGATGACACTGCGATCGAAAAATGATTTTGATATGTTGTTTATCTGAATCAAGCTAATAATAATTGAGTTAAAATTAAATCGAAAGCAAGAATTAAAACACTCGTATAAACAACTCCTTTTGTACTAGAGCGACCAACCTCCAATGCACCACCATTTGTATAATACCCATGGTATGCTGGCACCGATGCTATTAAAAAAGCAAATACGGCAGATTTAATAAGTGCATATACAACATTATAAGGTCTGAAATCATGCGTGATGCCTTCAATAAATTGATTGTCAGAAACAACTCCGGCCATTACGCCAAAAATGTAACCGCCCAAAATGCCCAAAAACATGGAGAATATAATAAGAACAGGGTTGAAAAGTACGGATGCAATAATTTTAGGTTGAATTAAATATCCGGCTGAATTTACGCCCATAATTTCTAAGGCATCAATTTGTTCGGTAACTCTCATGGTGCCAATTTCAGAAGCAATACTAGATCCTACTTTACCTGCTAAAATCAAACTGACAATTGCCGGAGAAAACTCTAGTATCATTGAATCGCGCACAGCAACACCAATTGCATAGGTTGGAACAAGGGGGTTTTCGAAATTAAATGCAGATTGAATTGTAATAACTGCACCCATAAAAACAGAGATAATTGCAACAATACCTAGCGAGTTGACTCCTAAAATTGTTATCTCTTCAAAAATACGATTACGGAATATCGAAAGCTTTTCGGGTTTGCCGAAGGAGCGCTTCATTAACATGAAATATCTACCGAAATGGAAAAAAATTTTCATCGAATTCCTAAATTTTGGTTAAAAGTAAGAATAATTTAGCAAATGTTTTGTCTTAGTATTTTGCAGGAGGATGAGGTGCTAAATAACAAAATCGTATATTTGTTATTATAATCTAATCAATATGAGATCAAGAAGAAGTTTGTTTTTTTCGTTTGGAATATTATTCCTTTCACTCTTTTTGTTTTCTGGGTGTTTTATGTTTCATAAAAAGAACCGCTGTGGAGATTGTCCGAAATGGAGTAAAATTGAAATCCCGGAATCCGCATTAAAACAATTATAGAAATTCATTAAATCATCACTAATCTAAAATACCCTCTTTTGGGTATTGCTGCCATTTCGTGATGGTATAAATTAGGCGTACCTTTGTTGTTACTATGAAAACAGGCTTGAAAAATTTATCTCAATTAAAAATAGGCCAAAGTGCAATTATTGACTCATTTACCGATAAGGATATGGCGCTTAAATTGCTTGAAATGGGATGTACTCCAGGTGAAGTTGTAAAGCTTGATTGTGTTGCTCCTCTCGGAGATCCAATAGCCATTTTTGTTTCAGGGTATTTATTAAGTTTGCGAAAAGCAGAAGCTTCAACTGTCCTTGTTTCAGTTATAGCAAATAATAGTAAATAAAATATCCGTGGACGCGAATCAGTCATTTGTTAACCTTTCCGAAAAGTCATATATCAAAGTTGCTTTAGTTGGAAATCCTAACTGTGGCAAATCTACATTATTCAATGCCCTTACCGGATTACATCAAAAAACAGGAAATTTTCCAGGAGTTACCGTTGATAAAAAAGTAGGGTTTGCAAAATTAAATAATAACGTTACGGCTGAATTTATTGATTTGCCGGGCACGTATAGTCTTTATCCAAAATCAATTGATGAGCAGGTTGCTTTTGAGGTGCTTTGCAATCCTGATAATGTGAATCATCCTGATGTTACAATTGTTGTTGCTGATGCAAGTAATTTAAAACGGAATTTGTTTTTAGTTTCTCAGATCATTGATCTTAGAATTCCTGTTATTCTTGCTTTAAATATGATGGACCTGGTGGAGAAGGAAGGCATCGTAATTGATGCTGTTCGTCTGTCAGAAAAGCTTGGAGTAAAAGTGATTGCGATAAGCGCAAGAAAAAAAGAAGGTGTCGAGCAATTAAAAAATTTATTATCCGAACCATTGCCAATTCCGCAATATGATTTTATTGATGTTAAAAAAATTGCACCCGAACTGGTTGAAAATGTCAGGAAAATAATAAAATTAAATAGTGATTTTGCTGCATTTCAAACAATCAGCAATTTTTCTGAAATACATTATTTTGATAATCATCCAGATAAAAAAGGGAAGTTAACAGCCTTGTTTAATTCGGCTTCAATAGACAGAAACAGTTTACAAACAGAGGAAAGTGTTGAGCGATATAAAGTTATAAACCGGATAGCAATTGAATGTGTTACGAGTCGTTCAGCAATAAAAACAGATACATTCACTCATAAGCTGGATAGCATATTAACTCATCGATTTTGGGGTTATGCTATTTTCCTGATCATCTTATTTTTTATTTTTCAAACTATATTTTTTGTAGCGGCTTATCCGATGGAGTGGATTGAGAGTTTGTTTACTCATCTTTCAGCATGGGCAACAATATCCCTTCCTCCAGGTGAACTGACTAATTTATTTATAAATGGAATTTTAGCAGGATTAAGCGGTGTAGTTGTTTTCGTTCCTCAAATAGCATTGTTATTTGCTTTTATTGGAATACTTGAAGATACAGGTTACATGGCACGTGTAAGTTTTATCATGGACAAGCTAATGCGAAGATTCGGATTGAACGGACGGTCCGTAATTCCTTTAATTAGTGGTGTTGCTTGTGCTGTTCCTGCAATCATGAGTACACGTACCATCAGTAGCTGGAAAGAACGTATAATTTCTATCATGATAACTCCCTTGATGAGTTGTTCGGCACGTTTGCCAGTTTATACATTGTTGATTTCTCTGGTTGTGCCCTCTGCAAAAAACTCTGGTTTTTTTAATTATCAGGGATTAATATTAATGGGACTTTACCTTATTGGTTTTATTGCTGCCATTAGTGCTGCCTGGGTAATGAAATGGATATTGAAGGCGCGTGAAAAAAGTTATTTCATAATGGAGTTGCCCGTGTATCGCACGCCTCAGTGGCGCACCGTTGGGCTAACAATTTACGATAAAGTAAAAGTTTTTTTATGGGATGCCGGAAAAATAATTGTTGCAATCTCAGTGATACTTTGGTATTTATCCACACATGCACCCAGCGAGAGGTTTCAAACAATTGAAAAAAAATATAATACTCCCGAATTATCAATGAAATATAATTCAGAAGAGCGTCAGGCAAAAATTGCAGCAGAAAAATTAGAAGCCTCTTATGCCGGAATTCTTGGAAAGTCGATAGAGCCGGCTATTGCGCCTTTAGGTTTTGACTGGAAGATTGGAATAGCATTGGTTACTTCTTTTGCTGCACGCGAAGTGTTTGTTGGTACAATGGCTACAATTTATAGTGCAGGAGGTAAAGATAATACTCAATCCATACGAGATAAAATGCAAGCGGAGGTTGATGAAAAAACAGGTTTGCCGAAATTTACTATGGCTGTAGGTTTTTCTCTTCTTATCTTTTATGCATTTGCAATGCAATGTATGAGTACGCTTGCCGTTGTTTATAGAGAAACGAAGAATTGGAAATGGCCAGTAATTCAATTCGCTTATATGAGTGTTTTAGCATATGTTTCCAGCTTTATCGTTTATCATCTTTTGAAATAAATAAACCCCTCGATGAATCAGTTGGAACGAAATCAATCCATCCTTCATAAATATATTCCCGAAAAGGCTGTTCCAACAATTTCAGAATGGATCTTTAAATTCGATTTCAAATTACGAATTAAAAAAAGCCGATCTACTAAATTAGGGGATTATCGTCCGCCATTTAAAGGACAAAATCATTTGATCACAATCAATTATGATATGAATAAGTATGCATTTTTAATTACGCTTATTCATGAAGTTGCACACTTGTCAAATTGGAATAAACATAAGGATAGCGTAAAACCACATGGTGAGGAATGGAAAATTCATTATAAATTATTGATGCAGCAATTTTTAATTCCTGACGTGTTTCCTGGTGATGTAATTATAGCATTAAGAAAGTATATGAACAACCCTGCAGCATCTTCCTGTTCAGATACCAATTTGTTGCGTGTGTTAAAACGATACGATGATAAACAAAATACTGTAATGTTAGAAGATTTAAAGGAAGGATGCACTTTTTCATATAATGAAGATCGTATATTTATTAAGGGAGAAAAAGTACGTAAACGTTTTAAGTGTCAAGAAATAAAATCCAAACGAATGTACTTATTTAACCCTCTTACTGAAGTGGTAGAGGTTGTTGTTGCTTAATTTCTTCTGGTTCTTTAAAAACGGGCAATAATTAATCAACAAAATGCTTCAGCTACAAGGTTTTTATTAAATTTGTTATCCGTTAAAAATGCATACCATTTAAATTTAAAATATAATTATATGAGCACAACATCGATTGATAAAAAAACTGATCTGATTGTAGCAAAACTTGCTGAAAATATTATCGGATCTGAGATAATTAGATTAGCAGCCGAAGTAAATGAAAAAATTAAAAAAGGCGAAAAAATATATAATCTAACCATAGGTGATTTTAATCCTAAAGTGTTTCCAATACCTGCGGAGTTAAAGCAAGATATTATTAATGCTTATATGGACGACCAAACTAATTATCCTGCAGCTGATGGTATGCTGGAATTGCGACAAGCTGTTTCAAAGTTATTGAAAGAACGTGGCGATTTGGATTATAAAACGGATGAAATTGTAATTGCCGGTGGTGCTCGCCCTGTTATTTATGCGATTTTCCGTGCTTTAGTTGATGCAGATGATACTGTTTTGTTTCCTGTTCCTTCTTGGAATAATAATCATTACACCTATTTAAATTTTGCAAAGCAGATAGCAATTGAAACTACTGTCGAAAATAATTTTATGCCAACTGCTGCAGAACTTAAACCGCATATTGGTGTTGCAAATTTAATTGCATTGTGTTCTCCATTAAATCCAACCGGAACAACATTCCGTAAAAAAGATCTGGAAGAAATTTGTGATATGATTTTGTTAGAGAATACCAAGAGAAATGCAGAAGGGAAAAAACCGGTATATCTAATGTTTGATCAAATTTATTGGGCACTTACCCATGGTGAAACAAAACACTACAACCCGGTTACATTACGTCCCGAAATGAAAAATTATACCGTGTTTGTTGATGGGATTTCAAAATCATTAGCATCAACAGGTGTTCGTGTTGGATGGTCGATGGGACCAAAAAAGGTAATTGAAAAAATAAAATCTATCTTAACTCACGTAGGAGCCTGGGCGCCAAAAGCTGAGCAGGTAGCAACAGCTGTTTATTTAAATAATTTAGAAAACTACGATACGTATCTGGCAGATATTAAAACAAAAATAAACGATCGATTAGTAGGTTTTTACAAAGGTTTCCAAGCTCTTAAATCAGAAGGCTTTAAAGTAGATGCCATCGCTCCTGAAGCTGCAATATATTTAACTGTTCAGTTTTCATTACATGGACAAAAAACAGCGGATGGAAATGTGTTAGCTACAACTCAGGATGTAACAAAATATATTTTGGATGAAGCGAAAGTTGCATTGGTGCCTTTCTATGCTTTCGGTGCTTCATCAAATTCAAGTTGGTATCGTTTATCTGTTGGCACTTGTAGGTTAGAAGATGTTGACGGTGCAATTGAAAATTTAAGAAGTGCTCTAAAAAAATTAACGAAATAAAACGAATTTTCGGAATTTGAATCAACATTGATTAATAATCTTTAATGGTACAATGTTTTGAAATTCGTGAAGAAAAAATTATAGTATTGTGAAAAATAATTATTGTGTTATTATGGCAGGCGGCATTGGTAGCCGTTTTTGGCCAATGAGTAGAACTGCTCACCCAAAACAGTTCATGGATATTTTAGGGACAGGTGAAACATTATTGCAACAGACATACAATCGTTTTTTGCGTCTTTGTCCGAAAGAAAATATTTTTATTGTTACCAATGATTCCTATGTTGAACTTGTAAAAGAACAGATCAAAGGCATTGAAACCAAAAACATTTTGAGTGAACCAGCTCGTAAAAATACAGCTCCTTGTGTTGCATACGCTTGTTACAAAATTGCTCAATTAAATCCTGATGCAATTACTGTAGTTGCTCCATCGGATCATTTAATAACTAAGGAAGATACTTTTGTTAAAGCAATAAATTCATGTTTTAAAAAAGCGGCATCAGAAGATTGTTTAGTCACGCTCGGAATTAATCCAAGCAGACCAGATACCGGTTATGGATATATTCAATTTGTTGAGTCAAAAGAAAAGGACAATAGAATTAAAAAGGTAAAAACTTTTACCGAAAAGCCAGATCTCGAAATGGCTAAATTCTTTTTGCAAAGTGGCGATTTTTTATGGAATTCGGGTATTTTTATCTGGAGCGTGAAAAGTGTGATTAATGCATTTGAGAAACACTCACCTGATTTGGCAGCTGTTTTTAATGATGGAAATGCTGTTTATAATACTCCAGATGAAGCAGATTTTATTGCAAAGGCATATACAAATTGCAAAAATATTTCTATCGATTATGCTATTTTGGAAAAAGCTGACAATGTTTATGTTCGTTCGTCAATAATTGGTTGGAGTGATCTTGGAACATGGGGGTCGCTATATGAACACATTAAGCAGGATGATCAAAATAATGCTGTTGTTGGTAAAAATGTGATGATGTACGATTCAAAAAATTGTATTGTTAATGTGCCCAAAGATAAATTAGTTGTATTACAAGGTCTTGACGATTATATTGTTGTTGAATCGAATGAGATTTTGCTTATCTGTAAAAAGGAAGATGAGCAGCAAATACGAACATTTGTTAATGATGTGAAAGCAGAAAAAGGCGAAAAATTTGTTTAAGATTCTGTGAGAAAATTATTTTCAGAAAAAATTCGCCCTAACAATTTATTAGGCTTTTACAGTTGTAATTTTATTCTAGTTCCTAATAAATAAAATGTACGTATAGTAATTAGTAATTGTCTTCGGATGTAACATGTTTTTTCCCTTTGTACGAGCCGGAAAAATATAAGATAAACTTTAAACCAACAATTGTTTGTTCCTGATTCCAATCGGCAAATAAGCTGGCACCTATTCCCACATCGTATTTGATCTTTTTTATAACATCACCTTGCAAATAGAGGCCTGGTTCAACATAATGACGAGTGTACGTGGTGTCTCCGACTTTTGCATAGCCAGACGAGATTGTTGGCCCAACAGCGATTACAAATTGTACATCTTTGTCTTCAAATCGTTTTGCATATCCAAGATGAAATTGATAATTTGTAAGGAAATTATAATTTTCTCCTGTTACTAAAATCCCAGTTTGTAAATAATGTTGTTTAACATGAAAATTGAAATCTAAGCCTCCCGCAAAACCTAATGAGCGTTTGTAAGTTAAGTTTTGTTGAAATCCCCCACCAATAGTGATCCAATTGTTATAGTAACGAAATCGATTGTTTTTAATTACAAATTCGCTGTCAATAGGGATTTGTCTTTTCCTTTTTGATGTTTCGATGCTTTGCTTTTTTTCTTCAACAGCTTTATAGTGCTTCCCGTTTATTATTACCTCATCTTTTCCTTTAACAGTATCTGTTTGGGATACTAAATTAAATGAAATAAATATTCCAATAATAATAAGCAGTATGTTAAATTGTTTATTCAATGGTTGGCTTTTTTCAATTTAAATTATTGACTTCTTAATTAAAACAATGAGCGAAGATAAAGTATTTCGTTTACTTTACCTTCGCTCAAGAACAACGTTTGTTGTTAAAATTTATTTGAAAATTTGAATAAAAATTTATGCATGTTTTAATGAACCACACATATCTTCCGGTTTAACCCATTCATCAAATTGTTCATTTGTTAATAAGCCTAATTCTAGTGCCGCTTCACGTAATGTTTTATTTCCTTTGTGAGCAGTTTTGGCAATTTTTGCAGCATTTTCATAGCCAATATGTGTATTTAATGCAGTAACCAACATCAAGGAATTTTCAAGATGTTGTTTTAAAATAGGAAGATTTGGTTCGATACCTGCTGCGCAATTATCGTTAAATGAAACGCAAGCATCACCAATTAATCTAGCTGATTGCAAAACGTTTGCAGCGATCAATGGTTTAAAAACATTCAATTCGAAATGCCCGTTAGAGCCACCAATTGAAACAGCCACATCGTTGCCCATTACTTGTGCGCAAACCATTGTTAATGCTTCCACCTGTGTAGGATTTACTTTGCCAGGCATAATAGATGACCCTGGTTCGTTATCCGGAATAATAATTTCACCAATTCCACAACGAGGACCAGAACTTAACATACGAACATCGTTTGCAATTTTCATCAATGCAACTGCTGAGCGTTTTAAAGCACCCGATAATTCAACCATTGCATCATGTGCTGCCAATGCTTCAAATTTGTTTGGAGCAGTTACAAATGGCAAACCTGTAAGTTCTGCAATTTTTGCAGCAACTAATACATCGTATCCTTCAGGTGTATTTAGTCCAGTACCAACAGCTGTTCCGCCTAAAGCCAATTCGCTAACCATTTCTAACGCATTTTTAATTGCGCGAATACTATTTGTTACTTGTTGTGCATAACCAGAAAATTCTTGCCCTAATGTTAATGGTGTTGCATCCATAAAGTGGGTGCGCCCTGTTTTTGTTATGCTTTTAAAGTCTTCCGATTTCTTCTTCAGTGTGTTTCTCAATTTTTCCATTCCCGGAAGGGTAATGTCAACAACTTGTTTGTAGGCTGCAATGTGCATAGCTGTTGGGTAGGTATCATTTGATGATTGTGATTTATTTACATCATCATTTGGATGAATGAATGGTTTTCCTTCACCCAATTTATTTCCTAATAATACATGAGAACGATTAGAAACTACTTCATTCACATTCATGTTTGATTGTGTTCCAGAGCCTGTTTGCCATATTACCAAAGGAAATTCGCTATCTAATTTCCCTGCAATAATTTCATCACATACTTTAGCGATGATATCTTTTTTATCAGCTGCCAAAACACCCAATTCGTTGTTTGCCATAGCAGCAGCTTTTTTTAGATAACCGAATGCGTAAATAATTTCTTTTGGCATAGATGCTTCTGGTCCAATTTTAAAATTATTACGAGAACGTTCTGTTTGTGCTCCCCAATATTTATCGGCAGGTACTTTTACCTCGCCCATGGTGTCTTTTTCAATTCTGTAGCTCATGTTTTTTGTATTTGAATTTATATTTTTGAAATTTTCAATTTGTAAAGTGAGTTTCAAATTTACAAAACGATTTCATCCAATTTGTGATATTCTTACGTGATATGATTTATATCAGTTCCAATGCTTTTTCTGGTGGTCGGCCAATCACAGCTTTGTCCCCCTTAACTATTATAGGTCGTTCGATTAGTATTGGGTTTTCGGACAATATTTTAATCCATTCCGTTTCAGAAAAAGTGTTGTTTTTGTATTTTTCTTTATATAGGATTTCACCTTTTCGCACAATTTCTTCTGCTTTCATACCAAGTTTTTTTAAGAGTTCTTGGATCTCTTTTTGGCTAGGAGGTGTTTTAAGATATTCAATCGTTTCAAAAGGAATGTTTTTTTCTTGAAGAATTGAACAAGCCTCACGACTTTTTGAGCAACGGACGTTATGATATATTTTTAACATTGGTGTGTTTTTTATATTCAGATTATTGTGTTATTGGAACGTTGATTATTATGATCTTTATGATTTAAATTGATTTTTATTGCCGATAGCGATGTAGATTAAATATGATTTATGAAGTTTTCACCCTTGAAAATTAGATCATCTTTTAACTTAATAATCATAAAAATCTGCGTTCTGTTTATTTTTTTAGCTATTCCCATATTCCATTAAATAAGCTTTTATAAAATCATTTAAATCACCATCCATCACCCCTTGAATATTCGATGTTTCATAACCTGTACGGATATCTTTTATTAATTTATAAGGATGAAAAACATAATTACGAATTTGTGATCCCCATTCTATTTTCTTTTTATTCCCTTCAATGATGTTGATGGCATCACGTTGTTTTCGTAATTCAATTTCGAATAGTTGTGATTTTAAAAGTTTAATCGCATTTTCTTTATTTTGTAATTGCGAACGAGATTCCTGGTTTTTAATAATGATTCCAGAAGGCTTGTGATGCAATCGTACAGCAGTTTCTACTTTGTTTACATTTTGTCCACCAGCACCACCGGCACGAAATGTTTCAAACTCAATATCTCCTGGATTTACATCAATTTCGATGGTATCATCAATTAATGGATATGCATAAACGGATGCAAATGTTGTATGGCGTTTCCCGTTTGAATCGAATGGAGAGATGCGTACCAAACGGTGTACACCATTTTCACCTTTTAAGTAACCAAAGGCATAGTCGCCTTCAAACTCAAGTGTAACAGATTTAAGTCCTGCTACATCACCATCTGAACGGTCGGTTTCTTTTATTTTATATCCGTTTTTAGTGCCCCACATCATATACATGCGCATAAGCATTACAACCCAATCGCAACTTTCGGTACCACCTGCACCTGCATTTATTTGTATGACGCAACTCAAAACATCCTCTTTCCCACTAAGCATGTTTTTAAATTCAATTTCTTCCAGTTGTTTTACTGTTGTCAGAAACTGTTGCTGAACATCGTCTTCGGTGGCTTCTCCTTCTTTAAAGAAATCATATAGCAGCATTAAATCATCCATACTGCTTGAAATAGCATCATAGGATTTAATCCAGTTTTTTTTGATTTTGGTTTGTTTGAGGAGTTCTTCTGCTTTTTTAGGGTCGTCCCAAAATTTGGGCGCGAGTGCTTTTTCTTCTTCCTCTGCTACTTCGCGTAATTTCTGAGCGATGTCAAAGATGCCCCCTTAACGCATCCGTGCGCTCCCGAAGGTCTTTTAGTTGGTCGGTTGTTATCATCTCGCAAATTTAATAATAATTGCGAGTTTTAAAGGGATTTCAATGTATTTTTGCAAACGAATTTTTAAGTGTGAAGTTGGGATTCTAAATGCGAATATTATATTACGAATACGCTTAATTTATTAAAAAAGAGAATAATCAAATGCAAGTAAACTATTTTAGAATTAACAAAAAGGAATATTGTCATATTACAGAAGACAAACTTTTTATTATCAATAGCAAAGAAGTAAAACGTATCCCGTTGGAACATGATTTAAGTGAGGCATGGGGTATTGTAAGTGTTTTAAACTATTTAGTGTTTGCTTTTTTATTCGCATACATAAGTATTTCAGCATCAAATTACGGTGTAGATTTTTTTAAAGAGCCTATTAATTATGGCGGGATTTTGCTTTTGCTGCTTTCATTTATTAGAATAAAAAATGGGTTTTTAAGCAGTAACACTCCTTGTATTTCAAGAAATAAAATTAAAAATGTTTATTTTAAAACTCCTTGGTATTCTTTTCCTCAATTGGTTATTTATTTTGAAGGCCCAGAAGGGAAATTGTTGCGAAGAATTATTCCTATTTTGAATAAACAAGAAGCTCTGCTTGTATTGACAGATGCGGGCTTATTAAAATAAATCGTCTTCTCGTTTCAGTATATCCCAAATTAAATCACTTTCAAATCCGCGAGAAGCTGCATATTGCGCAATCTTATAATTTCGTATTTGTGATTTTCCACCTTTTATTTCTTTTGATTTTTTGGCAATGATCGCTTTCAACGTTTTAGTGTAATCATCCTCATCAATTTCCAACATTGCTTTACGGATGCAATAATCAGAGATCTTACGTTTTTTTAATTCTATTTTAATTTTAATTTTACCCCACTTTTTTATTCTGAATTTTCCGCCTGCAAATGCTTTTGCAAACCTTTCTTCATTTAAATAGTTATCTGAAATTAATAAAGCGATTGTATTTTCCACAGCATCAGGGAACAACCCCCAATCATACAACTTGTCGCGCATTTCCTGCTGGCAGCGCTCCTGATAAACACAGGTCATTTGCGCTTTAATAAAAGCCTGAGCAGGAGTTAATTTCTTCTTTGGTTTCTTTTCTTCGAACATAATTCCTGAGTAAATTTAAGTAATTAATCAAGTTTTAATAATATTCCAATAGTTTTGTTACCAATTTGTGTTCTACTAATTGAATACATATCCGGAATATAAAATTTGTGAGTAGCACACCTGAAGAAACATATAAGTTAAAAGGATTGAATCGTAATGAATTTATTACGGTGATATACAATAGATATGGCAAGAAATTGTATTCATATGCAATTCGTACCTGGAATGTAAATGAAGATGTTGCTTGGGATCTGATCTATAAAACGCTTTATAAAGTAATTGACAGTTATACAAAATATCAGTTTCAATCGGAAGAAAAATTTGCATCGTTCATTTTCAAGATTTTTATTAATTATTTACGAAATCACTACAGGGATAATAAAACAGATAAAGTATTTGAGTTTAGTGCACTGGATGATGTGGACTTAAGTACTAAAGAAAGTAAAGAAGAAGAACTTAATTCCAATAAAAAATTAATTGCTTTAAATGAAGTTTTGGATAAAATGGAAGATTGGGAACGAATGCTTTTGCTGATGAGAAGTGAAGGAAGAGCCTATTCGGATATCGCCCAATATATTGATAAACCCGAAAATCAGCTGAAAGTATATTATCAACGCTTGAAAGAACAAATTACAAAAAAATTAAATGATCGATCAGAATAATAATATAAACGATAAACACATCCGCGACTTGCTCAAATGGCGCCTATTAGAGCAAGCTGAGGATGATGATGTACTAACCCAAAAACTTGTTGATATGGAAGCAAAACTTGCATTTAGTGAAGAGGCGCTATATGTGCCGTCATTACAAAAAGAAAAAGAACTCTTAGAAAAATTAGCAAAAATTAAACCCAATAGTATATTCCTTAAATGGCTATTGCCGGCTGTATTGGCTGTATTTATAATAGCTGCATTATTAATATATAATAATTTATCACAAAGATCATTAAATGCATCTGCAAATAGAATAGAGGGTCAGAATAAAAATAATGACTTGCCCTTTGTTGCATTATCAGATTCTTCAAAACAAAAAGAAAATACGATTATTGTAAAAGACTCTCTTGAAAAAATTACCCAATCCGATACAACAACAACTGAAAGAAACGAAAAGTGGATGGTAGGTGATCCGGGAATAAAAGTGGACTATAAAACCGCTTCGCCAAAAAAGGATTCAAAATTTGTGGATTATGATAACATACCCGTTTTAACAGAAAAGCAAAAGGTGGAGAATGAAAAGCAAAAGGAAAAGATGTTAAAGCAACTGATGAAATGTGACAATAACTATTGGGCCATTATCCCAACGAGTAAAGAAATATTTCCTGCTTCTTCCATTCCCAATACATTTTTAATGTCAACTACAGAAGTTACAAATGCCCAATATCGAGTTTTTTTGTATGATTTGCTTATTCATGATAAAATTGAAGAATACATAAAAGCTGTTCCGGATAGCACAAAATGGAGAGACAAGAATTCTTATAATGAACCTTATGTTAGATATTATTTCACTCATCCTGCATATAATGATTACCCAGTATTAAATATCTCACGAGAAGGAGCTGAAATGTATTGTAATTGGCTTACCAACTTGATCCATCAAAAGAGCAACAACGAGAAAGAAAAACAAGCACATCGTCAATATGATAATGAAGTGCGCTTGCCAACTGATGAAGAGTGGACGATAGCTGCACGTGGAGGGGATGAGAATGCAATTTATCCCTGGGGAACAAATAGTGTGCAAAATGAATATGGATGTTATTTATGCAATATGCCAAGAAGAGATGATATAAAACCCGAAGAGAAATGTATGGCAGTATATGCGGATGTCACAACTCCCGTTCATGCTTATAATCCCAATAAATATGGTTTGTATAATTTGAGTGGTAACGTTGCTGAAATGGTTGTAAAAAAGGACTCGCATATTCCGATAACCAAAGGTGGTGGCTGGAGAAGTGATCCTGAGCACGTAAAAATTAACAGTGAAGAAAATGAAGGAGTCGTCACCGCCTCTCCATTTATAGGCTTCAGACCGATTCTTACCATTTCAGAAGAAAGTAAAAAGCATCGAAAATTTATGTTGGATCATCACATCCCGATTTTGAGTGATAATCAGATGGATGAAAATGATATTCAAAAAGCAAAAATGATTAAATCATTAATCAAATTAAATAAAATTGATTGGGCATACATACCGATGAGTACTGACAAAATATATGGGGAAGTGGTTTCTGTGCAAGGGTTTTATATGGCGACAACAGAGGTAACGAACAATAATTACCGTATATTTTTATACGATCTTTTAATTCATGATAAGCTTGATGATTATTTGAAAGCGTTGCCTGATACTGCAAAATGGGATATCAATAAATTTAAGACAAAGGGATATAATCCTGTGCCTAATAAAACGAACAAAGCAAACTCCGACACAACTAAAAAAACTGTTTTCTTTGAACCAATGATAAATATGTATTTCTGGCATCCTGCCTATAATGATTATCCAGTTGTTAATGTTTCTAGAGAAGGAGCAAAGATGTATTGCGATTGGTTAACAAATGTCTTTAATGAAAAAATTAAATCAGATAATCCGAAAGAAAAATGGGAATCACTTTTTATGAATGATTTGCGTTTGCCCGCAGAAGAAGAATGGATGATTGCAGCCCGAGGAGGTAAAGTTGAAGCGGAATATCCTTGGGAAATAAATAGTGTGCAAAATGCGAAAGGATGTTTCCTTTGTAATTTCGGAATTATCAAAGCAACCGATAAAATTGATACAACTGCAATTTGTGATAACGCTTTAAAGCAGCCTAGTTTTGCAAAATCTCCAGCTCGAGTTGGTTCTATGGTTTTTGATGGTGCTTTCACCACGGCAAAAGTTGGGACGTACAATCCGAATGATTTTGGTTTGTATAACATGAGTGGGAATGTAGCCGAAATGGTTTTAAAATTCAAAAGTAAAATACCTGCAACAAAAGGTGGCAGTTGGTATAGTGATGCTGATCACATTAAAATAAGCGCAGAAGATGAATACGAAGTAGTCATCGGAGCCTCTCCGTTTATCGGATTTCGACCAGTGTTTACTGCAAAGCAAAGCAAATAAAATTTTAAACGTCCTTCAATTTGTTTGAAGGACGTTTCATTTTGCTTCAGATTTATAATTATCATCCTTTCATGATTTAGTAAAATAAATTTTATTGCTAGAGAATAATTACTCATCTTTCGAAGCCTAAAAAGTTAAACTGTATGAATATTTTAAAAACATTAATTATTTGTCTGCAAGTGTTTATTTTCATTAAAAGCATTGAAGCACAGAGTAAAGAAAAGCCTTTTAAATGTGGATATTGGTACAAAGACGAGAAACAATTAAATCCTATATACTACAATTATTTCAGTTTTTTTGGTTGTAAGAAAGGTGAAGAAATTGCTAGTGTTGGTGCAGGAGGAGGGGTTATGGAAGCTTCAATAGCTTCGTATGTTGATGGTATTTCATGGACACTTCAAGATATTGATACTGTTTGTTTGAATACCAGAGAGTTTAGAAAAATACTTGCTTATACAGTAACTTTAAAGAATAAACCAATAAAAGATTCCTTTACCATTGTAATTGGAAATGAAAAAAGCACCAATTTGATAAATAATAATTATGATAGAATATTACTCATAAACACTTATCACGAACTACCCCATAAGGTAGATATTTTAAAAGATATTTATGCGAAATTAAAAATAAATGGATGTTTAGTTGTTTCTGATAGATTTGCCGAAAAGAAGGGTGTAGTAAGAAAAGATTGCGGTCACGAGGAACCAACAGAACTAGAATTATTAAGTACTTTAGAAACAGCGGGTTTTATTCTGATCTCAAAAAAGGATATTCCTAAAAAACGACATTATTCTCACGAATGCACTATTTATACTTTTGCAAAGAAATAAATATTTTATTTGTTTTTAAATCAACCCTCTTGCTTTTAATTCCAGGTATTTATTAATGGTTTTTACCGAAAGGTTTTGAGGTGAAGTTAAAATGCTGTGAATGCCATATTTTTCAAGCTCTTTTACAATTAATTTTTTTTCGTAAACAAATTTTTCGGCAATAATTTTATTGTAAACTTCTTCTGTTGTTGTTGCCGGTTTATCCAGGTAAGCTTTTAGCTCAGTGTTTTCAAAAAATATAACAACTAATAAATGGTCTTTTGCCAATCTTCGCAGATATTTTAATTGTCGCTGCAAGCCCGATAAGCTCTCGAAGTTAGTATAGATCAATAATAAACTTCGTTGATTAATTTTTGTTTTAACATTGATATACAAATTTTCGAAATCGCTTTCCAAGTAACCTGTTTTTTGTTTGTATAACAGAGTTAATATTTTTTGAAGATGTGCATTTTTTCTTTCCGCAGGTAAAATGGATTGAACTTTATTAGAGAATGTAATAATGCCTGCTTTATCTTGCTTCAACATTGCGATATTTGAAATCACTAAACTGGAGTTGATCGCATAATCCAATAAACTCAGTCCTTCAAATGGCATTTTCATTACTCTTCCCATGTCAATAACAGAATACACTTGTTGTGATTTTTCATCCTGATATTGATTGATCATCAATTTGTTTTTACGTGCGGTTGCTTTCCAATTGATGGTGCGATAATCATCACCACCAACATATTCTTTTATCTGTTCAAATTCTGCGTTGTTTCCTCTTCTTCTAACCTTCTTTATTCCTACTTCAGTTAATTGATTAGTGATAGCAAGTAATTCATATTTTCGCATTTGCAAAAATGAAGGGTATACAGGAACCATCATGTCTTGTGAAAAACGATATCGTTTTTGAATAAAACCTATTGGGCTTTTCACAAAAATGTTCAATGCACCAAAACTATATTCTCCACGTTTAACCGGGTGAACAATGTAGTTGATTGTTTTGCTTTTTCCTGAGTCAATATTTACTTTGAAGTTGGAATCACGCGCTTGAAACTGAAAAGGAAGTTCATCAATGATATTTAATCTGGCAGGAAATAGGTATTTGTTTTCTAAAATAATCTGAATAAAATTATCATCACCATTTGATAATTTGTCTAAAGCATTTCGTCTTCCAAATATTCCATTTTTGTTGGCATATAAAATTAGTATATCAGTTATTAATAATGCAGCAATAATATATATACTATAAACTGCTATTGGCTCAACAAGGGGGTAAAAGAAAGCCAAGGTCAACAATATCACTTCTGCCGCTGTAATGTAATATAGCAGATTGGTAAAATATATTGATTTAATAAACGCTTTCATTTTTTCTAAATACAAACTTTGAACTTGAAACTATTTCACTAACGTGGGACTTCAATTTTTTCTATGATCTGTTTAATAATTTCATTAGTTGTAATGCCTTCCATTTCCTTTTCAGGAGTTAGCATTACACGATGTTTAAGAACAGGCGTAGCAACAAATTTAATGTCGTCAGGTGTTACAAAATCCCTTCCACTCATTGCTGCAATAGCTTTTGAACTTGATAGTATTGCCAAAGATGCCCGTGGTGAAGCACCTAAGTATAAGGATGAATTATTTCTTGTTTGATTTACAATTTTTGCGATGTATGAAATTAAGTTCGCATCTATATGTATCTGCCTTACTTTACTTCTGTATTCTTTCACTTCATCTGCATTTAAAACCCCATTTATTGAATTAATATCAATAATGTTTTTTCGGGAATGAAAGTCAGCAATGATTTTTGTTTCATCCTCTAAGGAAGGGTAATCTACTTCGATCTTAAAAAGGAAACGGTCGAGTTGAGCTTCCGGTAAACGATAGGTGCCTTCATGCTCAATTGGATTTTGTGTTGCCAGAACAATAAAGGGAGCAGTCAACAAATATGTTTTTCCATCAACGGTAATTTGTCGTTCTTCCATTGCTTCAAACAGGGCCGATTGTGTTTTTGCCGGTGCTCGATTGATCTCATCAATCAAAATAATGTTTGAAAATAACGGTCCGGATTTAAATTCAAATTCCGAAGTCTTTAAATTATAAATACTTGTTCCTATAATATCTGAAGGCATTAGGTCGGGAGTAAACTGAATGCGAGAAAATCCCACCGACATTGTTTTGGCAAGTAATTTTGCGGTAAGCGTTTTTGCTACCCCGGGAACACCTTCAATTAAAACATGCCCATCAGCCAGAACAGCAGCAATAAGCAGTTCAATCATATTGTCTTGGCCAACAATGATCTTGTTTACTTCATGTTTGATATTGCTTACAGCTTGCTGCAAGCCACTTAGGTCAACTCTGTTTTGAAAAACTTGTTCTTCCATATGTTTGTTTTATTAGTTCGTTAGTATGGTTAATTTACATCAACGTGTTAGCAATAAAATTATCTTTTATTTTCTTTATGAAATTCTTCAATTAATCGATTTAGCTTTAATAATTCTTGTTGTGAAATAGTTTGTTTGATACTTAGATCGGAAAAATAATAAAATATATCATGTACTTTTTGATACTCAATTCCCGATAAATTTGAGATGCGTTCAATGAAAAGGTCGTCATAAATTGTTGTTTTTACTTGAAAAGTAGAACGGATAAATTCCAAGAAATATGTGATTTTTTTATCAGCAACATTTTTATGGTTTCCTGCCTGGTAGTATAATGTGCCTACTATATCAACGAATTGCAAGGTTGTGTTGCGGTAGGGTTCAATGATTGGGATTATGCGTTGTTTGCGCTTTATTCCAAAAAGCATAAAAATAATTAGTGATAGCAGTGATAAATAATATGCGTTTCGTAATAATGGATTGTTAAAAATAACTCGTAACGGGCTATCAGTTTTGTCATTTCCTGCTTTGTAATATTCGTCCCAAATAATTGATTGGTTGGGTAAGCAGGAAAGCGAATTTAGAACATACGACATGTTTTTGCTTACAAAATGATAGTTACTGAAAGCTTCAGGATTTGTATTTATAAAAATTTTCCCCTTACCCATTTTTATAGAAATAAAATTAATTTCTTTATTATTGGTTAAGCCAAGAACCTTGCTTCTCAGTGTGTCGAAGGATTTTAAATAAGTGCCTTCAAACCCTTTTACATATGAATAATTAGAAATATTTTTAAGTGATGGATTTGAAAAATTGATTTTTATTGTATCATATTGCTTTGTTATTTTTTTAATAGCTGCTGAATCATTGTCAAAACTATTTCCAAGATCAAAATCATTGTCTGTTTTTAATTTCAATGAATCAGCGAACTTCCCATCGAACTGATTTGCTGCAACAAAAACTATATTCCCTTCAGCAGCAAATTTGAATAATTCACGAGTGTCTAGAGTATCGGGTTTAAATACATTATTAATGATAATATAATTATGGTTTGTAATGCCATTTAGATTTAGAGTATTGTAAATTGGAAATGTAGCATTACTAATTGTTTGAGAAGGAAAGAGTGTTGGCAATTCGCCATATAAAGCAGAAGTACCAAAAGGGATTTTATCTTTTTTGATATACGAAAGATGCCAGTTGATTGGCTTCGGACTTAGCCATTGCAAAACCATTAGCAAGCTAAAACAAATTACTAAAATGGAAATATATTTTCTGTTCCCTTTTAACATTTTAATCAATGTTCATTTTAATGAATGAACTATTATCTTCATTAATTGTTGACTTTAAAATCTTTAAATTTTGATATTGTACTGATAAAACTGTTTTCATCTAACTGGAAATCACCATACCAAATATATTCGTATAAAACGGCCAACTCTTTAAACTGCTCACTGTACTTGCTGTTTGAAAGTTCTATCGAATAATCATTGTTTGTTTTGTCAATTTGCCAGGTAATCAAATTCCTATCACTTAATTCCTTAAGGAGTTTCAAAAAATGCAAACGTACAGCTCTTCTAAAATCTTTCTTAGATAGCGCTTCATCAATTAATTCATTGAAATTTATTTTATGAATATCTTCTTCAAATTCTTTAAAATCTATCGGAACGGAAGCACTTTTTCCATAAAATAAAGCTCGAATATTATTTTTTAATAGCAGGATTATGATTAAAGTTATTGCTGCGATTATTAGCAAATATTCAAATATTTTTAACCCCAATGCACCACCTTTACTATCAAAAAGCTCGAAAACTTTACGCCAAAACCATTCTTTGATTCGCTCCCAAAGTGTTTTAGGTGCAGGGCCAACACGGTCATATTTGTAATCTGAGTTGCTACGTAAAGTGTTTTGTTGTTCACTAGTAAGTGAACGGATTTCAAATTTGGTAGAATCGTATGAGATTTTAATTTTAGACTTTATTGAATCATTTGCACAATACACATCAGTACTATATAGTAAACTAGATAGGAGTGTAGTTAAGACAAAAATTAAAAGCTTAATACTGCTGCTCAACATTGCTTTGCGTTGTATTTCCAATTTCATTGATGCGTTCCATTAATCCTACACCATCTTTTGCTTCAGCCAAACTGTAATAATGAAATGCGTTAATAACATATAATACAGAGTATAATATGGTGCTACAAAAAGTGCATATGGTGGCAATAATTAAAAAAGCAACAGGAGTTTCTCCGCCACCGTTTTTCATATGACTGATAAGCAATACCATTTGGTATACAACTTGTGGCAACGTAAATACAAAACCAACAATTCCAATTGCAATAGCCGCACAAACTACAATTACCCATGTCCACCAGAAATTCCCTCGCATCACTTCTCTTGTTCTTCCAAACGACTCAAAGACACCTCTGTCCTCTTGCATTTTGACTAAATAAACAACAGATAATTGCCACATGAGTGGTGGAAATAAAATGAGCATCCCAAAAATAAAAGCGAGAGCAAATAAAATTCCTAAAAAAGGAACAGCAGTTGTTAGGCCAATAATTATACCTGCAAT
This sequence comes from uncultured Bacteroidota bacterium, assembly GCA_903919535.1. Lineage (GTDB taxonomy): Bacteria > Bacteroidota > Bacteroidia > 2-12-FULL-35-15 > 2-12-FULL-35-15 > 2-12-FULL-35-15. Next base: position 57,433 of record CAIXIP010000008.1, read on the forward strand.
TACAGCGAAAATAACAATTGCTAAAAGTGTAAGAACAATAAATACAATAAGTAAGTTGGTAATATTTTGTATAAGTTTATTTGCAACATCATTTACAGTAAATCCGTTTGGACCTTTTTCCATGTAATTGATCATAAAAGAATAAGTTGTTCCAATTAAAACAATTCCACTTACGAGTGCTGATAACAAAAAAATCAGGAATGACCAACCATATTGTGCTAAAGGGTTTCCGCTTGTAAAACGGCTAAGGGTAGAAATTTCAATTGCACTGGATTGATAGAATGCTCCGGCAATAGCACTTACAAGAACGAATGGTCCTGCAATAAAAATGAGTGATTGAAAAAACAATTTAAAGTTTTGCCTTAAAAATTTTACTGTCACATTAAATGTTTCACCAAAATCGCGTACTTGTCTGAAATTAATTTTTTCTTGATTCATAATTTTTTATTGAATTACTATTAAAGATTATTGGAAATATTTAGTTCACCATTTGTATACCGTTTTGCTTTTTTGTTCAGTTGTATCGGATAAATAATAAAATACCAAATAATGAAAGATAACGAACTGAAAATAATTGTAAGACTCAACCAAATTGGCATTTGTGTATAGCGTGTTACAAAACTTTCAAAAAAACCTGCTGTAATAAATATTGGAATCAAACCGATAACAATTTTAACTCCTTGTTTAGCTCCCCGTACAAAAGATGCTGCGCGCGAATATGTTCCGGGAAATAATATACTGTTTCCCATCGTTAATCCCGCACATCCTGCAATGATGATAGCTGATATTTCTAAAGTGCCATGAATCCAAATTGCCAAAACCGATTGAAGTAATAATCCCTTTGCGTAAAAGAAATATTGAAAAGCACCAAGCATTACACCGTTAGAAAATAACATGTACCCTGTGCCGAACGAAAAAAAGATACCTAATACAAAACAAATTAATGCAACACGAATATTATTAATGGTGATACCAAAAAACATATCCACCTGATTCATGCTTTTGTAAACAGCCATTGGGTCACCTTTATTTATATTTTCAATGGTCATATTTACATAGCTGTCTCCTAAAATTAAACGAACAAATGTGTCATCCTTTGCTGCTGATACTATTCCAATTAACATCGCTATTGCGAAAATCAGAAAGGAATACATCAATTGTTTTTGTGAGTTTTTGAAAATAAATGGTAATTCATACTTCCAAAAAGTGATGATGCGTTTGCTTTTTTCTTTTTTTCTTTTGTAAATTTCCTGATGAACTCTGGCTGCAAGTGAATTGAGATATTGTGTGGTTTTCGCTTTCGGATAATTTGTTCGTGCATAGGATAAATCATCTGTTAGCTGAATAAATAGATCAGCCATCAAATCTGGATCCGAAGCGCCTTTTGTTGTAATTAGCGAATCAAATTGTTGCCATTTATCGGCATTTTGTTTTAAAAAGGTGATTTCTTTCACAGGCTGGTTCATTAATAATTGAACCATTGTAAATTTATACAAAATATTGAATTGAAAATTGTTTAGATGAAATTGCTGGAAATACTTATTTTTATAAAAATTAATAGATCAAGAAATAATATTTTGACCATTCCTATATGGAAAATATAAAAATACAAACCACACAAAATGTAGATATTGAATATGAGTTGGCTAGTATTGGCGATCGTATTTTGGCTACTTTGTTAGATTATTTGTTTTTTATAGCTTATTTTTTTGTGATACTTTTAATTGCAGCACTTACTAACGATGCAGTCTTTGAAAGTATTGCAGTCATTTCACTTTTGTCACTGCCAATATTATTGTATGATTTACTTTGCGAAACTTTTTTTCAGGGTAAATCATTTGGAAAAATGATCATGAAAATTAAAGTAGTAAAATTAGATGGTACTCAAGCTAATTTTGGAGCTTATCTATTGCGATGGTTATTACGTGTTGTTGATACTCGAATATTTGGTGGCGCTATTGCCCTTATTGCTGTTTTGGTAAACGGTAAAGGTCAGCGCATCGGAGATATGGCTGCAGGAACAACGGTAATAAAAATGAAGGCCCAAATAACAATTAGCGATACTATTTTAAATAAAGTAAAACCTAATTATACGCTGGTTTTTCCAGAAGTGGCAAAGCTGAGTGATAATGATATTGCGATTATTAAAGATGTAATGCGAATAAGTATTCAAAGTGAAAATATGGAAGCAATTAAAAAACTGGCTCTCAAAACTAAAGCTGCGATGGGTATTACTACCAATTTGCCTCACACACAATTTTTAGCAACCGTTGTGCAGGACTATAGCCATTATAATTTTGATAAATAATGTTTTAGTCATTAATCATTCTATTTCACTTTCAGTAGTCTTAAAATAAAAATATTTTATTTCACAACTAGTTTCATTCCAGGAAATAGCAGAATAATTATTTTTGTAATAGTCGTTACACTCGGCTGTTGCCTTTTTCTTTGTGTCTTTTACGGTAAACACTGCTATGGTGCCTGATGGGTCTGTGCAAACACAAGTGTAGTCTTTTTTGCAGCTTGAAAAAATGATAGATATTATAATTGGTAAAACAACTTTAATTGTTTTCATGTTTTATGAAAAATATAAATTTGTTTGTTACTTTTTCGTGAAGAAAAAAAAGTTTTGTAAACGGAAAAAATTAATGCTGAATAACAATTCTTTTCGTTAAAGCACCCGATTTTACTTTGCCTTCGGTTGCCAGCTCAACAACTTTAAAAACATAAATTCCTTGACTTAAATTTTCTGTGGAGATACCTAGTGAGCTGTTAAATATTTTTTGTGAAGAAATGATTTGCCCCATCACATTATATATTTCCACCTGGAATCTACTGGTTGTATTATTTAAAATGTGAATTGTTACACTGTTGTCTGCCGGATTTGGAAATACTTCTAAATTCCAATGTATTGTATTGTCGTTGTTTTCTATAGTTTCGCTTAAACTCGATACTCCTTTATAAAATGCAGCTCCGCCTTGATAATTTCCGATCATAAAATCTAAATAGCCATCATTGTTGATATCTGTAGCTGTTGGTGAAGTATGTGCGCCTTCATAGATATTTAAATACGTTGAGTCAACTAATGTAAATGCTCCCGAAATGTTTCCATCAATATTATCGAATAATCGCAAATAGCCATTTTCTGCGCCAACCAATAATTTTGTGACTCCAGCTTGTTTAAATAAGCACGGATAACTATATCCAGTGACGTATCCATATTGGATCACTTTTACGTTTCCCCAAAAGTGTGAAACGGAATCCAAAACAGGAATTGTAGCGGTGGCACTTCCTGTGTGATGGTAAAATGCCAATTTCCCGCTGCGTCCTCCAATTACAATATCGTTTTTACCATCGTTGTCAACATCTATAATTTGTGGTGCGGCAAAATCTCCAACATCAATTGCACGATTACTCGAATTTTTTAATGTAATAGGTGTTGTAACAAAACTTGCTGGAGCACCTGATAGGGCAGTGTTTTCATAATAAAATAATTTTCCGTCAAACATCCCGATAATCATATCTCCATCACCATCTCCATCCATATCACCGAAAGCCGGTGCTAAATTTAATTTTCCTAGTGTGCTTAAATTATTGTAATCACGTGTTACTAAATCGAATTTTGGATTGCTTGCTGTTCCTGTATTTTTAAACTGTGCTATTTTGCTTTGATAATTTGGTGAACCGTAATAGCCATAATTTCCAATGAATAGATCTTTTAATCCATCATTATCATAATCGAAAAATACAGGATAAGCACCCTCGCCAACATCAATTATATTGTCTTGTAGAAAATTTGATTGTTGAAATTGAAATACAGGAAAGTTTGTTGTGCCAGTGTTTTTGTAAAAAATTACACTATTAAAATTTTCAGAGCCGCTGGAGTTTGGACTTACAATCAAATCTTTTTTGCCATCGTTATTTACATCTAGATAATATGCGCAAGGAAATTGCGTAAGGTTAACTGCACTCGTACTTGAATTATTTGCCGGGAAAAGCGTGTCAACTGATATCATATTAGCAGAAGTTGGACTTCCTCCATTCATTACAGAAGTTAGATTATTATATGAAATCCCCCCTACAACAATATCTTTTGCTCCATCTCCATTTAGATCCATACAAATTTCGCAGGAGCCTGAATGTCTGTCTGCTGAACGTTGGTCGCTATTAATTTCTATAATGCCTGGATTTGCAACATTACCAAAGCAAGTGTCATGTAATGTGAATTTATTGTTTAGTGGGCTTTCGGCTGCATAACCCCAGCATCGGTTTTTCATCTGAAATTTTAAACTATCACAAGTGCCATATAATTCCATGCTCTGGTTTTGATGGTATTCCATAAATGTTCCTGTAATGGCAAATGTTACAACATCTAAATCGCCATCATTATCAATATCTGCAATTGATGGAATATCTACCGAACTGATGTATAAATTTATTAATCCACCTGCCGGAGGATTATAAATAGAGTATGTAAGCTGCTTTACTAAAGTAAATTGCAATCCTGTAGCTATGCTCGATGTGTTTTTGTAAACATTGAATCCTCCACCGTAATCAGAATAGCTGAAAATGTCTTCTTTTCCATCACAATTATAATCACGAAGCAATGCCCAGTCATGTAGCTTTGGGAATTTGCTTTCGTATTTAGGGTCGTATTTGTAATCAACGGCATTTGCTGTGCCCGCATTTATATAAGTGCGTATCTTATTTCCCGTCCGATCAAAAATAAAGAGATCTTTTATCCCATCTAAATTCAGGTCAATTTCAGATATCTGAATAAAATTCAATCCTCCTGCCCAAGGATTAAGAATAGTATTACCGTTAATCTTTACAGGGATGCTGTCATTTTGCAAAAAAAAAGGCTGAGCAGACGCAATGTTTGTAAGAAACAAACAAACTAATAGTGCAGTAAAAGGGATCTTTGATTTCAACATGATCATGATTGAAAAACAAAGATAAGAAAAACAAAATGAGGATTTACTCCTGTTCCTTGATTTAGCTCTACTTAATAAAGTAAAATTGCCTGTAAATTATTATAAAATTGGTAAATAATAATTGTTATTCTATATTTGCACCCTTATTTTGAAAAAATAAATAATTTTCGCTTTTCTGTTTGATCACTATTTACAGACTAGCAACCATAAATAAACTATAATTTAATTATTACCATTATGCAAAACAAAGGCGTTATAAGGCTATTTGCGATTTTATTATCACTTGCCTGTGCTTATTATTTAATGTTTACTTGGGTAGCAAACCGCATTATGAATGATGCAAATGCATATTCCCAAAGCTACATCGAAACAGCTCAAGTGCAAGATGCAGCAAAAAAAGTATCTTCTAACCCCACAGAACAAAAACCTTATTTGGATTCTGTTCGCTCGGCTAAAAAGAACTTTTATTTGGATTCCATCAAAAAGAAGCCTGTGTATAACATGTTTATCACTTCTTATACATACGAGGAGGTTAGTAGCCGACAATTAAATCTCGGACTCGATCTTAAAGGTGGTATGAACGTAACTCTTGAAGTTTCTGTTGCAGACATCATTCGCTCTTTGTCAAACAATAGCAATGATCCTACATTTAATCAGGCTTTGGTAAAAGCGGTTGAAAGACAAAAAACAGATGCAAAAGATTTTGTTACCCTTTTCGGTGAAGAATTCAAAAAAATTAATTCTGCTGCTCGATTAGCAATCAATTTTCAAACAATTGAATTAAAAGGTAAGATTGATTTTAATACTTCGGATGAAGATGTGTTGAACTTTTTACGTGATCGCGTAAAAGATGCGATTGAAACATCTGAAAATACCCTTCGTTCTCGTATTGATAAATTTGGAGTAACTCAACCAAATATTCAGCTTTTAGCAACTTCTGGTCGTATTCTAATAGAATTACCGGGTGTTACTGATAAAAGACGTGTTGAGAAATTATTGCAAGGAACAGCTAATCTTGAGTTCTGGGAAACTTTAGATAACAAAGATGTTTATCCTTTGCTTGAAAAAGCTAATACTCGTTTGAAAGAAATATTATCTCCTGCTGATACAGCAAAGCCTGTTGCTATTGATTCTTCTAAAGCTAAGGAAGCAGTAAAAACGGAAACTGCAAAAGTTAAACCTGATTCATCAAAATCTTTATTGAATCAATTAAATGGCAAGGCTGATTCTGCAAAAGCTGGTGATCAACTTACTAAATTAAGCACTAAGGCTGATACTCTTGCCAAAATGCGTAAGGAAAATCCCTTATTCGCAGTTTTGAGTCCTGCAATTGGTCGTGATGACAAAGGTCAAGGAGTTTTGGGTAATGGACCTGTTGTTGGTTATGCTGCAATTACAGACACTTCATTGGTTAACACCTATTTGAATTTGTCGAAGATCAAATCCATTTTTAAGCCATACACAAGATTTTTATGGACTTTCAAACCATTTGATAAAGAGGAAACTACATTGCAACTTATTGCAATTGATGGGTCAAGTAACAGAGGCAAATCTCCATTATCAGGTGATGTAATTACAGATGCCCGTAAAGTATTTGAACAAGCAGGTTCTGGTTCTCCTCAAATTTCTATGAGTATGACTGCTGATGCAGCAAATACCTGGAAACATTTAACTCATGATAATATTGGCAAATCTGTTGCTATTGTTTTAGATAACAGTGTATATTCATTCCCAACTGTTCAAGGTGAAATTGCTGGTGGTACTTCTTCCATTACAGGTAACTTTACTATCAATGAGGCGGATGACTTAGTAAACATTTTAAAAGCTGGTAAATTACCTGCTCCTGCTCGTATTGTTGAAGAAAGCGTTGTTGGACCAACTTTAGGTGCTGAAGCGATTAGTAAGGGTTTTATGTCAACTCTTATAGCATTGGCACTGGTTCTGATTTTTATGGGATTATATTATAGCAAAGCAGGTTGGGTTGCTGATTTTGCGATGATCATCAATAACTTTTTTGTTGTTGGTATTTTAGCCTCTTTTCAGGCAGTATTAACTTTGCCCGGTATTGCTGGTATCGTATTGACCATTGCCATGTCAGTAGATGCGAACATCCTTATTTTTGAGCGTGTACGAGAAGAGTTGAATTTAGGAAAAGGTACAGCATTGGCAATTAAAGAAGGATATCACAATGCAATGTCATCTGTTATTGACTCCCACATTACTGGTTTATTACTTGGAATCATATTGTATGTGTTTGGAACAGGACCAATTCAGGGTTTCGCTACAACATTGATTATCGGTATTATTTCATCTTTATTCTGTGCGATCTTTATCACACGTTTAGTTTTTGATCGTTGGTTAAGCAAGAACAAAGAAATTACATTCGGAAATAAATATACAGAACACGCATTTAAAAACTTCAAAATTGACTTTGTTAGCAAACGTAAATATTATTTCATCTTTTCAGGATTAATAATTGCTGCGGGTGTTTTTGCATATGTTAAAAAAGGAGGATTTAGTTTAGGTGTTGATTTTAAGGGCGGTCGTTCTTACGTTGTGCGTTTTGATGAAGCAAAACCAACTGAAGATGTTCGTAAAGCATTAACAGTAAGTTTTGAAGGTTTGGCGCCTGAAGTAAAAACATATGGAGAAAGTACGCAGCAGCGTATCACAACAAGTTATATTATTGACGATGCTACAGAAGATGCGGAAGCAAAAGTTGAGGCAAAATTGAAAAGTGGATTAAAAACACTTGGAGTAAAATATGAAATAATGAGTTCGCAGAAGGTTGGTGAAACCGTTTCACGCGATATAAAAGCAAAAGCCATTTGGGCAGTATTGTTATCTTGTCTGGTAATGTTTATGTTCATCTTCATTCGATTCAAGAAATGGCAATATGGATTGGGAGCTGTTGTGGCATTGTTCCATGATGTGGCTATCGTTCTTTCTGTTTACGTTATTTTTGATGGAATTTTACCTTTCTCATTAGAAATTACACAGGATTTTATTGCAGCTATTTTAACCGTAATGAGTTACTCAATGGTTGACTCCGTTGTTGTATTTGACCGTATCAGGGAATATCTAACTGAACGTAATAAAGCAGATTTAGATGCTGACGAAAGAGTTAAAGTGATCAATTTTGCATTGAATAGTACATTAAGCCGTACTATTAATACAGCATTGACTATTTTCTTCGTAATGTTATCCATCTTTATCTTTGGTGGAGAAACAATCAGAGGCTTTGCATTTGCATTGTTAATCGGTATTGTAATTGGTACTTATTCGTCTATTTGTATCGCAACACCTATTGTAATTGATTTCGAAAAAGAAAAGGAACCTAAAAAATAGTTTTTCTTTCTTTAATTTGTATAAAAGAAAACCCGATGGTAAGAATCATCGGGTTTCCTTTTTATGTAGCTTTGTAAAATAATTTTATAAAATGATTTGTTCGGTATTTTTATTTTTGGATAGTCTTGGTGGAGGCGAAGTAATGGTGGTGGTTATGGTTATTATCATGTTTTTTGGTTCCGATAAATTGCCAGGAATAGCTAAAACTATAGGGAAGGGACTTAGAGAGATCAATGACGTTAAAGCTCAGATTCAAACCGAAATAGAAAAAAACACTAGTGGTTTACAAGCAGAATTAAAAAAACATACCTCAGAAATACAATCAGAAATAGAAAAGGCCGGAGAAGGAATGAAGCGTCAGATAAATGAAGCAGCTACCGCAATTAAGGATGAAGGCAAAGCAATTACAGATACTACAAAGGAATAACCTCCTCATATCAATATTTGATTAAAAGACGAAAATGAACATTTCGTCTTTTTTATATAATGCCCCCTGTATTTCCGGCTCTTTTTGTAATAATATTGATTTTAAATAATAATTTATTCATTTTGATGGGGGTGTTGATAAAAAAACATCAATAATTTTGAATTGACTCCCAAAATATTTTATTTTTGTCTCGAAAAATTGATTTTTAGAAGTTCAATATAAAATAATCATAAAATCCAACATCAAAAATGGCCTTTCACAGATTTAAAGCATTAGAAGCGGTTTTAACCAGAGTTCCCGTAGAAGTAACTTTGCCTAGTAATAAAGTTTCCGAGTTTTTTGGAGAAAATGTTTTTGGTGTTGACGCCATGCGCGAATACCTTTCGGAAGAAGCATTCAACAGCGTAATGTCAGCTATTCAGCAGGGAACGCAAATAGATAGAAAAATGGCAGACCAAGTTGCTTCTTCTATGAAGGCGTGGGCAAACTCTAAAGGCGCTACTCATTATACACATTGGTTTCAGCCTTTAACCGGTACAACTGCCGAAAAGCACGATGCATTTTTTGAGCCAACAGAAGGAGGAAGAGCAATCGAACGTTTTGGGGGTAATCAGTTAGCTCAGCAGGAATCAGATGCATCAAGCTTTCCGAATGGTGGAATCCGTAACACGTTTGAAGCACGTGGTTATACTGCTTGGGATCCAACCTCTCCGGCATTTGTGATGGGAAAAACATTATGTATTCCTACTATTTTTATTTCATATACAGGAGAAGCACTGGATTTTAAAACACCATTATTGAAAGCGCTTCATGCAATGGATAAAGCTGCGGTAGATGTATGTCAATACTTTGATAAAAATGTTACCAAAGTGACGGCAACTTTAGGTTGGGAACAAGAGTATTTTTTATGTGATGAAGCTTTGTACAATGCTCGTCCAGACCTTTCGATGACCGGACGCACTTTGTTTGGCCACACTCCTGCAAAAGGACAACAGTTGGAAGATCACTATTTTGGATCTATTCCTGATCGTGCAACATCATTTATGAGAGATTTTGAAATTGAATCCTTAAAATTGGGTATTCCAATCAAAACACGTCACAATGAAGTAGCGCCAAACCAATTCGAATGTGCACCAGTGTTTGAAGAATGTAATTTGGCTGTAGATCACAATTCATTATTGATGGATATTATGGAAAAGGTGGCAAGACGTCACAATTTTCGTGTATTGTTGCACGAAAAACCTTTTGCAGGAGTAAATGGAAGTGGTAAGCATAATAACTGGAGTTTAAGTACAAATACCGGTAAAAATTTATTAAGTCCAGGAAAAACGCCAAAAACTAACTTGCAATTTCTTACTTTTTTTGTTAATACGATAAAGGCTGTTCATGATAATGCGGATTTGTTGCGAGCTTCAATAGCATCAGCAAATAATGATCATCGCTTAGGCGCGAATGAGGCCCCTCCGGCTATCATGTCAGCTTTCCTTGGTACACAATTGTCAAATGTGTTAGATGAATTAGAAAGTAAAGTAAAATCCGGCAAAATGAGTCCGGATGAAAAAACAGCTTTAAAATTAGGTGTTGGCAAGATTCCTGAAATCATCCTTGATAATACAGATAGAAACAGAACATCTCCATTCGCATTTACCGGAAACAAATTTGAGTTTCGTGCTGTTGGGTCATCAGCTAATTGTGCTGGACCAATGATAGTTCTAAATGCTATAGTTGCTGATCAGTTAGCAGAATTTAAGAAAGATGTGGATGATTTGATTGGGAAAAATGTGGACAAAGATGAAGCTATATTTCAAGTTTTGAGAACCTACATAATCGCATCTAAAAAAATACGATTCGAAGGAAATGGTTATGGAGAAGAATGGGTGAAAGATGCTGAAAAAAGAGGTCTTTCAAACATTAAAACTACTCCAGAAGCTTTAGGAGCATTTGTTTCGAAACAAACTATGGAATTGTTTGAGCGTCATGGCATCATGACTGAGCGCGAACAGCACGCCCGTTACGATATTTATCTCGAAACATATACAAAAAAAATACAGATAGAATCTCGTGTAATGGGTGATCTGGTTCTTAATCACATCATTCCAACGGCAATTAATTATCAAAGTTCTTTAATTGAGAATGTTCGAGGGTTAAAGGAAATTATGATTGCAGCAGATTTTAAGAAAAATGCTCAAATTCAATTAGAGATGATCAGTGAAATTTCCGAGCATATATTTGTGATCAAGACAAAAGTTGATGAAATGACCGAAGCTCGTAAAAAAGCGAATGCAATCAGCAACGTGAAAAAACAAGCAGTTGATTATTGCGAAAAGGTTAAATCCTACTTCGATATAATTCGTTATCACGTGGATAAGCTAGAGTTGCTAATAGACGATGAGAGTTGGCCATTGCCAAAATATAGGGAATTGTTATTCACGAAATAGTTGAGCAAAAATTCTAAAATCCATATCAAATAGTCATTTTGATATGGATTTATTTATTTTATTGAACGTCTAAAAAGTAATTATTCATTAAAAAGAATTTTTTTGTTACAAATATTTATTTATTTTAGCAGCCACTAAATCTGTAAAAACTATTAACTGATATGAAAATAATTTCAAAATTTGCTGTCGGATTAGCTCTAACGCTTTTGTTTTCTGTTAACGCAAAGGCCCAGAAGAATTTTTCTAAAGATGCTGAGAAGGCTTTTGATAACTATGAGTATTTCAATGCAATTGAGTTGTACAAAAAAGCGTATACCAAAGCAAAGAAAAAAGAGGAAAAAGCTCTTATTATTTTCAGAACTGCAGAGTGTTATAGATTAATTGGGGATAACAAACAATCTGAAGCTTGGTATTTGAAAGCAATCAAAGCTAATTATGCTGAACCAAAAGCAAAGCTATACCTTGCTGATGCTAAAAAAGCTCAAGAAAAATATAATGAAGCGCTGATTGAGTATAATAATTACAAGAAAGAAATGCCTTCTGATCCAAGAGGAGAAGACGGAGCAAAATCGTGTGAATTGGCTCAAAAATGGAAAGATAATCCAACTCGTTACAAGGTGGAAAATATGACCTTGCTAAATTCAAAAGATCCTGATTTTTCACCAACTTATGCCGATAAAAAATACAATAAATTGTATTTTACATCAATGCGTCCAGGTGCAACAGGTGGTACAGTGGATCCAGGTCTTGGTGAATTGTATAGCGATATTTTCGAAACACAAATGGATAAGAATGGCAAATGGAGTACTCCGGTTGCATTAACAGAGCCTATAAATACAAAAGATAATGAAGGCTTAACAGCAGTTACTAAAAAAGGCGACATGTTGTTTTTCACTCGTTGTGTTGTTGAAAAGAACAAAGAATTCAACAATCAGTTATGGGTTGCTACTAAAAAAGGAAATGCATGGGGCGATGCAGTAAAATTAAATTTCTGTATTGATTCTGTAAAATATTCTGCACCTTCTATTTCTGCAGATGGTACAACTCTATTCTTTTGTGCTCGTAATATGCCAGGTGGTCAAGGAGAAAATGATATCTGGATGAGTAAATACGATAAGAAAAACAAAAAGTGGGGAGATCCAATTAACTTAGGAACAGAAATTAATAGCGCAGGAAATGATGTAAATCCATTCATTCATGATGATGGAACGCTTTACTTCTCTTCAAATGGGCATTTAGGAATGGGCGGTTTAGATATTTTCAGAGCAGAGAAAAAGGGTGAAGACCAATGGGGAAATGTAACAAATATGAAATACCCAATCAATTCTGCTGGTGATGATTTTGGAATTGTATTTGAAGGCAAAAAAGAGAGAGGTTATTTATCTTCAAATCGTGAAGGAACGCATGGTGCAGATGATATATGGTCATTCGTTCTTCCTCCATTGTTATTTACAATTGATGGTGTTGTCACAGATTGTGGGTATAGTAAAGAATCAATCGAAGGAGTTACTGTAAAATTAGTTGGTTCTGACGGATCTTCAGTTGAAACAAAAACAGATGCAGCAGGATATTACAAGTTTGCAGAAAATGGTTCAACAAGATACGTGAATCCAAACACTTCTTATGTAATCACTGTTATTGCAGGTGACGCAAAAACTAGCCTTGCAAAACTTGGATTCTTGAATAGTTCTGAAAAAGCAAAAGAAACTACTGTTGGAGTAGAAGAAGCAAAAACTTTCAAACACGATTTTTGTTTAAGTCCAATCATAAAGGAAATGCGCTTTCCTGATGTATTATATGATTTAGCGAAATGGGATTTAAGACAAGAGTCAAAAGATTCATTAGATTTCTTATATCAAACATTGATCGATAACCCTACTATTACTATCGAATTAAGTTCTCATACAGATTATAGAGGTCCGGATAAAGACAATCAGATATTGTCTGAAAAACGTGCTAAATCTTGCGTTGATTATTTAGTTTCTAAGGGAATACCTGCAGAACGTATGACACCAAAAGGTTATGGTGAAAAACGTCCATTAATTGTAATGTCCGAAGATGGCAAAACAGTTGTTTGTACTTTAACTGAAGTGTATATCAATAAAACAACAAAAGGTAAATCAAAAGAAGAATTTGAAGCCTTGATGCAGAAAAACAGACGTACTGTGTTCTCCGTATTGCGTAAAGATTATGTTGATCCTAATGCTCCAAAAGAGCAGCCAAAAGAGCAACCTAAAAAGACTGAAGGCGAAGAAACAGAAGGTGGAGAATAATAAATTATTTTATTAATTGAATAATTCAAAACATCCCGACTTTTGTTCGGGATGTTTTTATTTAAAACTATGAGTACTGATAATAGATATAATCAACGTGGAGTGTCAGCATCAAAAGAAGATGTTCACAATGCAATAGCAAAAATTGATAAAGGATTATTTCCGAAAGCATTTTGTAAAATAGTTCCAGACCATTTAAGTGGCGATGAGGATTATTGTATAATAATGCATGCAGATGGAGCTGGAACAAAGTCTTCATTAGCTTACACATATTGGAAAGAAACTGGGGATATTTCTGTTTGGAAGGGTGTTGCTCAGGATGCGATAGTGATGAACACAGATGATTTGCTTTGCGTTGGTGCAATTGATAATATTTTATTATCATCTACTATCGGAAGAAATAAAAATAATATTACAGGTGAAGTTCTTTCTGTTATTATTAATGGAACAGAAGAGGTGTTAGAACAGTTGCGTTCATATGGAATCGGAATTTATTCTACCGGTGGAGAAACAGCCGATGTTGGTGATTTGGTTCGTACTATTATTGTTGATTCAACTGTAGTTTGTAGAATGAAACGAAGTGATGTGATTGACAATAGTAATATTCAATCGGGTGATGTAATTGTTGGGTTAGCTTCATTTGGACAAGCTAGCTACGAATCAGAATATAATGGTGGAATGGGTAGCAATGGACTAACTTCCGCGCGACATGATGTTTTTGAAAAAGCTGTAGCAAAAAAGTTCCCGGAAAGTTATGACGCAGCAGTTCCTGAAGATTTGGTCTATTCAGGAAAAGTAAAACTTACAGATAAAATTGATATTGGAGGACAATCCATCACAGCAGGAAAATTAGTTTTATCGCCAACCCGCACTTATGCCCCTATCATTAAAAAGATTTTAGACATGTATCGTTCATCAATACATGGCATGGTGCATTGCAGTGGTGGCGCACAAACGAAGGTTTTGCATTTTGTAGATAATGTGCATGTTATAAAAGATAATTTGTTCCCAACGCCTCCTTTGTTTAAATTAATTCATGAGCAAAGTAGCACAGATTGGAAAGAAATGTATAAAGTTTTTAATATGGGACACCGAATGGAGTTGTACGTTCCGCAAGCCATTGCAGACGATATTATAGCTATTTCCAAATCATTCAATGTGGACGCAAGAATTGTAGGCAGAGTCGAATCATCTCCAATTAAGCAATTGACAATAAAATCCGAGCACGGAACCTTTGTTTATTAATAAATGTTAAAATACTGTTAAGTGGTGTTAAAGTTTTTTTAAGCAATAGTAAATCCATCTACTTTTGATTTGAATTTAACTTATTAATAAAAAACTTAAAAAAAACGAAAATGAAAAAAATCACCACACTTGCTGTTTGTGCTGTATTTGCACTAGGTTCAATTACTGTTGCTCAAACTGAAAAACAAGCACCAGCTAAAAAGGATGAAGCAAAAAAAGAAGCACCTGCTAAGAAAGATGCAGCAAAAAAAGAAGCTCCTGCTAAAAAAGATGCAGCAAAAAAAGAAGCTCCTGTTAAAAAGGAAGAAGCTAAAACAGAAAAAAAATAATAACATTTCAATGTTATTTTACAAAAAAAGCCCGATAAGGGCTTTTTTTGTTGCTTATAGCTATTCTCCAATTGAGCTACACCTTTTTTTCATACCTTCGCATCTGAAAAATTAGTATTCCAAAAAAATAAACAAAAGAGTAACCGTGTTAGATAAATTAGCAGCAATAAAAAGACGTTGGGAAGAGGTGGAACAGAAACTGTCAGATCCCAAAGTAATTGGCGATATGAGAGAATTCAAAAAATTCAATATCGAGTATAAGGAATTAAGTAATGTTGTAAATGCCTACCACGAATACAAAAATGTAGTTGAAAACATCGATTATAACAAAGAAGTTTTAGCCAACGAAAAAGATGATGAGATGCGTGAAATGGCAAAAATGGATTTGGATGAATTGCTTCCCCAAAAAGAAAAATTGGAAGACGATATTCGTCAAATGTTAATACCAAAGGATCCGGAAGATATCAAAGATTGTGTACTTGAAATTCGAGCAGGAACAGGAGGAGATGAAGCAAGTATTTTTGCAGGAGATTTATTCAGAATGTATACTCGTTTCTGCGAAAATAAGGGTTTGAAGCTGGAGGTAATTGATTCAAATGATGGAACAGCTGGAGGTTTTAAGGAAGTTATTTGTGAAGTTAAAGGTGATGGAGCATATGGTATTTTGAAATTTGAGGCTGGTGTTCATCGTGTACAACGTGTGCCAAATACCGAAACAATGGGGCGTGTTCATACATCTGCTGCTACAGTTATGGTAATGCCTGAAGCTGATGAGATAGATGTTGTAATTAATCCGGCTGATATTGAAGAGCAATTTTCCCGTTCAGGTGGTGCAGGTGGACAGAATGTAAATAAAGTATCCACCAAAGTAATGCTTACTCATAAGCCAAGTGGTATTGTTATCGTTTGTCAAAAGGAGCGTTCACAGTTAGGAAACCGAATTATTGCGATGAACATGTTGCGTGCGAAATTGTATGATCGTGAATTGCAAAAACATCTGGAAAGTGTTTCTAAAAGAAGAAAAACGATGGTTACAACAGGTGACCGTTCTGAAAAGATCCGCACATATAATTATCCGCAAAACCGAATAACAGATCATCGCATTAACATGACTGTATATAGTTTAACAGATTTTATGGATGGCAACATCCAGGAAATGATTGATGCGCTTAATTTGGCTGAAAATGCAGAACGATTGAAAGAAGGCGGAATCTAGATTAATTTGAAGATTTAAAATAATAGTTTGAAATTTCTCAAACTGATAATTAAATCTTTTACTAAAAGGAATAATGACTCGATCAGAACTTTTCGAAAATATAAAAAGGAAAAAAAGCTTTCTCTGTGTTGGTTTGGATACTGATATTTCCAAAATCCCAAAACACCTGTTGAATAGTGAGGATCCAGTTTTTGAATTCAACAAGCAAATTATTGATTCAACAAAAGACCTTTGCGTTTCATTTAAACCGAACATGGCTTTTTATGAAACTCAAGGTGCAAAAGGTTGGATAAGTTTAGAAAAAACAATCAATTATATCAATCAAAATTGCCCCGATATTTTTACGATTGCTGATGCAAAACGTGGGGATATTGGTAATACTTCAAAAATGTATGCAAAAGCATTTTTAGAAACATTGAATTTTGATTCTATCACTGTTGCTCCTTACATGGGTGAAGATAGCGTTGCACCATTTTTAGAATATAAAAACAAATGGGTGATAGTATTGGCCTTGACTTCAAATAAAGGCGCATTTGATTTTCAAACCTTAGCCCTAAATCCTATATTTATCAGTGAGTCGGGAATAATAGGAGAGCAGTTACTATATCAACAAGTTTTAGAAACCTCAAAAAAATGGGGTAACTCTGACAATATGATGTATGTGGTTGGTGCAACAAAAGCAGAAATGCTTGCCGATATTCGTAAAATCATTCCGGATAATTTTTTATTGGTGCCGGGAGTTGGAGCGCAGGGTGGCAGTTTGCAGGAAGTTGCTAAATATGGAATGAATAAGGAATGTGGCTTGTTGGTAAATTCTTCCCGAGGAATTATTTATGCTGGAACAGGCGAAGACTTTGCTGATAAAGCAAGAGAGGAAGCCTTGATATTACAAAAAGAAATGAAACAATTATTAGAAAATTATTTATGAAAAAGCTTTTACATTTTTACATCTTGTATCGTTTGCCAGTTATTATTGTATTAATTGGCGGGGGAATATTGTCACATCTATATTATGATACGGCCTTAGCTTGGTTTTTATACATCCTGGCATTTATTTCATTGCTCTTGTATTTTATGATGGGAACAATGCGTATTGTTCAGGAAGCTGTAACGGAAGGCGATACAGACTTGGCGATAAAGTATATTAAACAAATTAAATTTCCGCGATTGCTTTTCAAACCGATACGCTCAGGATATTATATGATACAAAGTAATTTGTCATTAGTATCGGATGACCTTACAGCTGCAGAAAGCAATATTCGAAAAAGCTTAAAAACAAAATCGAAAATTGTTGGAGATGTTCAAGGCACAAGTTTGATGCAACTTGCTTTTATTCAATTAAAAAAAGGGCAGACAAAAGAAGCGCGTTTAAATTTAGTAGCTGCTGTGAAGGCTGGAATTCCTGACAAAGAAAGTTTGGCCGCTTGTTATTTACAGTTGTCATCAATAGAAATACAACGCAATCAAAATAAAATTGGAAAAGATTATTTTAGAAAAGCAAAAGCGCTTAAGCCTAAAACAGAGGAATTGGTAAAACAAATTCAGCAAATGGATAAACATATTTCCCGTTTACCAGGATAATTATTTTTTGTAGCTTATTTTTTATTGTCATTTCGACCGTAGGGAGAAATCTCATTTACCATCAAATTAGTTGAGATCTCTGCTTATGCTTGAGATGACTTTTTTTTAATAAAATTTTTATCCCCAAAACTATGAGCGAAGAGTTTTTACACTATGTCTGGAAATTCAGATTGTTTAATCAACTCGAGCTACAAACCACTGCAGGCGAACCAATTGAAATTATAAAAGTTGGCGACCACAATTTTGATTCTGGCCCCGATTTTTTTAATGCAAAAATAAAAATTGGAAAAACACTTTGGGCAGGAAATGTCGAAGTCCATATCAATTCGAGCGATTGGAAAAAACATATGCATCAAAAGGATAAAGCGTATGATAACATTATTTTACATGTTGTTAATACAGCTGATGAAGAGCTTTATAGGGAATCGGGAAGTGTTATTCCTACTCTTGAGATCAAAAGCAAAATCGATAAAAAAATCTATCAAAATTATTTGAATTTTAAATCCAGCAGCGACTGGATACCTTGTGAAAAACAAATCAATTTGGTTCCCGATCTGATTATTAATAGTACGATTGATAGGTTATTATTAGAGCGATTAGAGCGTAAATCATCATCAATTACAGATAGTTTAATTATCAATAAAAACAATTGGGAAGAAACTTTTTATCAGCATATTGCCCGTAATTTTGGTTTTAAAATAAATGCAATACCTTTCGAGCTACTTGCTAAATATACTCCTTCAATAGTTTTATCAAAACACAAAAATAGTTTATTGCAAATTGAAGCATTACTTTTTGGACAAGCAGGATTGCTTGATAAACATTATGAAGACAAATACGTAGGGCAACTTCAGAATGAATACATTTTTTTAAAACAAAAATTTAAGCTGCAATCGGTTGATTCACATTTATGGAAATATTTGCGATTGCGGCCGGTAAATTTTCCAACTATACGTATAGCTCAATTTGCTAAATTGATCTATAATTCCAGTCATTTATTCTCAAAAATCATTGAAACGGAAAAGTTGGAAGACCTAAAAAGCTTAATGAATGTTGATGTTTCTGAATATTGGGAAACGCATTATGTATTTGATAAAGTATCAACACTAAAATCAAAACAATTAGGTGATGAGGC
>CAIXIP010000009.1 GCA_903919535.1 uncultured Bacteroidota bacterium
CAGATTCAAAAACAAAAAGTTCCGTAAGTTCATTAATATTTCACAAGTACTTGTTTTCTCGAACAATATGGAGTACGACATGGAGTCTATTGAGCCGATTCAAGGTGCTTTTTATTCATCAACTTCCTATACCAATGCCATCTTTAACTGTTTCAGAGAAGAAGAAATTAAAGAGAAAAATTACTCTTTTAGTGCAGGGCAATATTTTGATGTGAAAATTGAATACACCGACATTACACCGCAAGAGTTTAAAACAAAAATGGATGCTTTTAAGAATAGCCTTGATGCACTATTCACTGAATCAGCATCTTTAGAATTGGAAATAAAAAAGCAGTTGGGAGGATTGAAATATGAATAAACTTAAACAGGAACTTTCCGATTTATTTGTTCAGGATATAAGAACCATTATAGGACAAGCACGGACAAATGCTGTCCGCAGTGTTGAATTCCATCGTGTTGAAATGTACTGGAAAATGGGTGAGCGTATTTTTACCGAAGAACAACAAGGTAAAGAAAGGGCAGATTACGGAACTTATTTAATCCGTGGTTTGGCTGAAGAAATTGAACCTGAATATGGCAGTGGTTTTTCGGTTCGTACTTTGGAGCAATGCCGGCAGTTTTATCGAATATTCCCAATTGCGAACGCACTGCGTTCGCAATTGAACTGGTCGCAATATCGCCTGTTGATACAAATGGAAGATAGCTCAAAACGTGAATATTACAAACTTGAAGCCGTAAAAAATGATTTTATATAATGAGGCTTAATAATTTCTATTTTTGTACAAATCAAAAAAAGTGTCAGACAATAAACATTCAAACTGGTTTGAAGATTGGTTCAACTCAAGCTATTATCATATTCTTTACAAAAACAGAAACTGCAACGAGGCAGAAATATTCATCGATAATTTGATTGCTTTTTTACAGCCAAAAAAAGATGCGCTATTTCTGGATTTAGCTTGTGGAAAGGGAAGACATGCTATTTATTTAAACAAGAAAAATTTTAAGGTAACAGGAATAGATTTGGCTAATGAAAGTATTGCAGAAGCATCCAAATTTGAAAATGAAAGCTTAAGTTTTTTTGTACATGATATGCGTAAAGTTTTTCGAATCAATTATTTTGATTACATATTGAATTTATTTACAAGTTTCGGATACTTCGAAAATGAAAAAGACGATTTTGCCACTATAAATACCATTTGCAAAGCACTTAAACCTAATGGAACTTTTGTATTTGATTTCTTTAATGTTCAAAAAGTGATTGCAAATTTGGTTGGAACTGAAACTTTAACAATTGATAATATCAACTTTGAAATTACCAGATACATCGAAAACAATTTTATTGTCAAACAAATTATTGTTACAGATGGAGATAAACAATTTTCTTTTCAGGAACGGGTAAAAGCTCTTACAATAAACGATTTCGAGAAATACTTTGCTGCTAACAAACTTAAAATTGTACATTTGTTTGGCAATTATCAATTGGAAAAATATGATGAATACAATTCTGACAGATTGATAATTATTGCTAAAAAAGAATAATTAAGAGTATGAATTATTTAATGTACATAATCCTTTTTCTATCTGTTATCGTGAGCGGAACAAGTGTTTTGTTTATTAATATCAGCAGTAGAAATTTAAAATTGATCCTTTCATTCAGCGGTGCTTTTTTATTTGCTATCTGTGTTTTACATCTTATACCAGAAATTTATATTTCCGGAACACCGAATATTGGTATTTATATTCTGATTGGATTTTTTGCTCAGATCTTATTAGAATTTTTTACCGAAGGTATCGAGCATGGACATATCCATGTCCATAACCATGCGGGGCATCAACAAGCATTCCCATATGCTATGATGATTGGACTGTCTATCCATTCCTTTTTAGAAGGAATGCCACTTTCCAGTACAGGAATTGATTCTCACAACTCTCTGCTTACAGGAATTATCATGCACAACATTCCCATTGCAATGGCTTTAATGACAATGCTTTTGCAATCACACATCAGTAAAAAAACTGCAATATTTTGGTTGATAATTTTCGCATTAATTACACCTTTGGGTAGTTTTACAAGTTATGCTATCGGGGAAAACATGATAGGAAATATCTCCATTTACTTTGATAGAATTATGGCTGTTGTGGTTGGTATTTTTCTTCATATATCTACTACCATACTTTTTGAATCGAGCGAAAACCACCGCTTCAATCTCATTAAGTTTATTGTGATATTATTAGGTGCAGGCTTTGCATTATTTAGTATGTAGCATATTTATTGAGAATTACAGTCCAGAAAACACCACGCAACCATTCTAACAATGCTTTTTTAATGATTTTACTCTATTACAAACTTTTTATTCTCTGAAGTTTGAGCTGTAGTCAATTTTAAAAAATACAAACCTTTTGCTAACCCAGACAAATTTTCTATCATGATTAATGTTTGGGGCTCGTTACCAAGTTCTTTGTTCTGGGAGTATACTATTTCACCATTAATACTCTTAATTTCCAACCTTATAATTTCATTTTGATAATTTTGTAAAGTCACCGTAATATTCCCGTTTGATGAAGGATTTGGGGAAATATTTACCAACTTTTCCACTAGTAATGATACATATCGAAGTTCAGAATAAGTATATTTCCCATCGAAATCTGTTTGCTTAAGACGGTAATACGATGACCCTAAGTAAGGGTTAGCATCTTCTGTTGAATAGCTGTTTGTTTGGCTACTGTTTCCAGCGCCCTGGATGGTCGCAACATATTCATAAACACTACCATCTTTTGTTTTTTCTACAGTGAAATAATCATTATTTTTTTCTGAAGCTGTTTTCCAATTCAAGTCTACATGTGAATTTGTTACAGCAGCGTTGAAGCTTAATAATTCAATTGGCAACGGAGTATTATTGCCCGATAAAGCCCAGGTTGAAAAACTTGTTACTGCAGGAACTGTTGCTGTGGTAGCCGTATTTGTTTGTCCAGATAATGGAGCATCCCAACTATTTATTGCACCGTTCCAACGTTGTGCATTTAAATTAACGATGCTTCCAATTTCAGTTGCTGTGGCAGTAAATGTTAAAGTAGCTGTTCCACTTACTCCGTCTTTGTCTATTTGCCAGAAGCGATCAACCGTATTTGTGCTATTATCTGCTCCATTGGTGTTAACATTAGTTACCGCTACTGGTGTGGTAGGCAATGGAGTATTATTGGTAGCTGTTGGAAAAGTAGATACGGTAACGTTACCAATATTCCCTGCGGTTGTAGTTAAGGTGAAAGGAATGTATTCACCAGTAGCTTTTCCAAAAGGAAAAACATGCGCACCGAAGGTATTTCCTATGTTCCAGATTAATTTACCTGAATTGTCACTTTGTTCACTTACAATATAGCCATTTGTGCGAAAAATACCTGTTGGGGAACTGTTGTTGAGAGTAAGTGTTTTTGAATTTAATAATAATGGCCCAGTGCTCAATTCTAATGTATCACCGATAATAATATTTTGCTGCATCGTTAAACCATTAGAATTATTAACATCCAGGTGCCGGATAGAAAATGCTGAAGTGCCTGAAATAGTTTGGGCAGAATTACCATTGAAATATATTTCCCTTCCATTATCTGCAATAGTTCCATTATTGGCAAGGTTGCCAAAGAAAGAAACTATTGCTCCCGGGTGAAATTTCAAATTGCCAAAATTGGTCATCTGATTTTGAGCATTAATAGTAATGCTCAAAAAGAACATTGTGATTATAAAAATATTTTTTTTCATCGCTTGAAACATTTAATTTACCAATCATTGAATGTATTTAAACGCAAATGCCATTAGTGTCCTGATAGGATATACCAATTACTTCCATTTGATTGAAATGTATAACTGGTGTAAAAACCTGTATTCCCCATATATGATAACCCCACAGCAGTGCCATAACTATCAATTGTTTGGCTGGAGGTTGTATTAATAGTTACTGAACTTCCCGTATTTGTATTGATATTTTTAACCGTATAAATTCTCCCTGAAATACCTACAGCTGTTGGCAATGTTACAGTCATTGCTGAGCTTCGATTACAAAGAACAGTAGCATCTGTAGAAGAAACGGCATAAGTAGCAGCTGTTTGTGTAACAATTGCGAATGAAACAGAACCTGCTACTTGAAGTGTGCTGTTGGGGGTTGATGCTCCAAAACCAATGCCTACATTTCCGGTGCTTTTTATATACATCGCTTCGTTATTACCGCCATAAAACTCAATATTTCCAGTTTCTTTGGTTTTAAATTGAACATTATAAGCGGTGGTGTTATTTTCTAATCCAATTGTAAAGCCATCATTGGCTGTAGCTCCAGTGAAACCAGTAGTTAACTGCAATAAAGGAAACGATCCTGTGCCAGTTGTAGAATTATTCACATGTAGATATGCCTGCGGAGATGGAGTACCAATACCAACATAACCATTCGTAGTAAGCCTTACACGTTCATTTGTAGTAGCTGTTCCACCAGTTAAAAATATCATGTCTTTGGTAGGATTATTATTTACAAAATATAAATCGTTACCAGATCCAAGTATATAACAATCGTTGGCTTTCCCAGTTTCTATGGGGTTTCCGCTTTGATATACATAACCAGATCCATTAATACCAACATCCATAAAATTTGTGGTTTCGGTTCCGTTATCGGCTGTTGCCACAATGTCTGATGATGCTTGTGTGCCGTTAGAAAGGTTTTTGATATTTGTTTGAAAATAACTATTTATTGATCCTTTTGCAAAAATTGCATTTACAGACGTGGTCGCCCCTACGTTTATCAATAATTTTTCTGGATTGGTAGCATCAAAGGTGCTGGAACCAATCCCAACATTACCTGAATTATTATTAAAAATATCGTTACCTGTTTTATCCCAGTAGTTTCCAGAGCCTGGACCAACCAATTGCCAGGCTGAGCCATCGTAATAATAAAACCCTGCTGTACCATCCGTTTGAAAAACAAGCAATCCAACGACTGGAGTTGTAATTAGATTTTTTTGGGAAAGAGTCATCCGAGGCATAAGCAGCCCCATTGAAGTGCTTTCCAATTCAAGTAAGGAAGCCGAATTAATGGTATTTGGGTTGTTCCCTATTTTCACCTGGGCTTCTGAAGTGCCAATTGCCGCTATGAGCAAACTAAGGGAGAATAAAATTTTAGTTTTCATAAGTAACAGTTTTTAATTCCTTTTAAGAATTGTCTATATTATAGTTAAACAAATTCTATAACAAACGTAAACTGTCACAAGATTTTTATCAAACCTTTGTCATTTAGAAAATTACGTATGTAAGTTTTTTGAGGAAATTGTATACATAAAGCGAGTTGGATAATCAGGAGATAAAATTATTTGTTTAACAAATAGAAAACAAAAAAGCACCCTTTCAGGTGCTTTCTAAATTATACTAAAAAAATACTAATTCAATTTCGCCAAAACTTCTTTAATTGCCATAAAATTTGGTTGAAGACCTGCATCTTCAAGAACTTCAGCATAACGAACAACGCCTTCTTTATCAATAACAAATGCCGAACGTTTTGAAACACCTTTCATTCCAAGAACAAAATCAACATACAATGCACCATAAGCTGCTGATGTATCTTTATTGAAATCTGATAACAAAGGGAAATTCAAATGTTGTTCTTCTTTAAATTTTCCCAATGTAAAAAGGGAGTCAACTGAAATTGCTAATACTTGTGCATTTGTATTGTTATAACTAGCAATATCATCACGAGTAGCACATAATTCTGCTGTACAAACTCCAGTGAATGCTAATGGAAAAAATAATAATACAACATTTTTCCCTTTGTAATCTGCTAATGATACGGCTTTTTTATCAGTATCGTTTAGTGTAAATAATGGCGCTTTTTGGCCTACTTCTAATTTCATGATGTATAGTTTTTTATGATTAATTCATTAATTAAATTTCGACTGCAAAGTTAGAAATTGTTTGCGAAAAAACATGATTAATGTCATGATATTATCTTTGCTTTTCGTAACTTTGCGCTGTTAAAAAAATTGTTAAACCCATAAACTTAAAAATAATGTCATTAGTAGGTAAAAAAGCGCCTTCATTTAAGGCTCAAGCAGTAGTTAACGGAGGAGAATTTGTAGAAGATTTTTCTCTTGATCAATACATTGGAAAAAAACATGTGATCTTGTTTTTCTACCCTAAAGATTTCACATTTGTTTGTCCAACTGAATTACATGCATTTCAGGATAAATTAGCAGAGTTCGAAAAACGAAATGTTGCTGTTGTAGCTTGCTCTACAGATACAGAACAATCACATTGGGGATGGTTGCAACAACCAAAGAACCACGGTGGAATTCAAGGAGTGAAGTATCCTATTGTTGCTGATACAACAAAAATCATCTCCATGAATTTTGATGTTCTATTTGGCGAATATCAAGTTGACGAAACTGATGCTTTAGTAGCAAACGGACCAATGATTGCATACAGAGGATTGTATCTAATTGACAAAAACGGAATTGTTCGCCATCAGCTGATAAACGATCTTCCTTTAGGACGAAGCGTTGATGAAGCAATACGAATGGTTGATGCATTGCAATTTTTCGAAGAAAACGGTGAAGTTTGTCCTGCAAACTGGCACAAAGGTGATACAGCAATGAAAGCGACTCATGATGGAGTTGCAAATTATTTAGCTAAACACTAATTAACACTTTTTATCAGTAAAAAAAAGCGCCTCGGATAAAACCGAGGCGCTTTTAATTTATATTTGCGCATTAATAAAAACTAAAAACATGAATAAAAATTTCTCATTACTCCTTAATGTGGTTTTAATAATTGCTGTAGCGGTGTTATACTACTTACATTTTTCAACTTGCAAACAAACTTGTGAATCGACAATAAATGATTCAACAGCGGTTGAGAAGCCAATTGTTCTTAGCCCAAAGGAAATCAAAGCATCAAAAATAGTTTATGTAAATCTGGATGTATTAAATGAGAAATATGAATATATTAAAGATGTTAGCAAATCTGCAAAGTCTGAACAACAAGCATTAGAAGCAACTTATCAAACTAAAGCAAAAAAATTACAGGAAGATTATTCGATGTTCCAACAAAAAGCACAACAAGGATTATTATCTGAGAACCAAGCTAACACTGAGCAGGAAGCCTTGATGAAAAGAAAAGATGAATTGGATCAGTTGGAAGCAAAATCTCAAGCAATGATGGAAAAGATTCAGGAGAAAACGGATGAGATGAATACGAATATGAAAGAATATATTAAAGAGTATAACAAACAAGGCAAATACAATTATGTTTTTGCTTTTAGTGAAGGTCCATTAAGTCCTTTATTATTAGCAAATGACAGTCTTGATATTACTAATGATATCCTGGAAGGATTAAATGCACAGTACAAAGCGAAAAAAGGGAAAAAATAATTTTTTGATCTTATTTAATTTCTCTTTGTTTTAACAGAATAACCTAAAAATGTATCGTACGTTCGCGATACATTTTTTTAACAAAACACCTAACCTAGAACACACTCACTCGTTAAAACCACAAACTGAAATGTGTAGCAAACTATTTTCGTTAAAGAGAATCAGATAGAGAAAGATTGCGTGGATATTAAGTATTACTTCGCAAAGAAGTGACTATAAATCAGATAGACTCCGACAACAATAAGAATTGATCCTGTGATATAATTAACTGCTGTCATTAATTTATCAGTTAAATATTTTTTGATCTTTCCAGCAAGATACACCTTTGACAATTCTATTAATAAAACAGCGCCTAAAAGTATAGAGAAAAATATGATCATTTTTATAATCGAATAATCCAATGTTTTACTAATTGCTGTAACATTCGCCAACCATAAAAGCCAAACCGTAGGATTGAAAAAGTTTAACAAAAACCCTTTAACAACCATCAATTTAGGACCAGGCAGTGATTGTCCGATATCAATTGATTCTTCAGATTTTGTTACGTGACGTTTAAAATAAAATGCACCGAAAACAATTAAAATAACACCTCCTAGTATTGCTGAAAATTCTTGTGCTTTATTTGATTCCAAAACATTTTCTGCACCTAAATAGACAAACGAACAGATCATCATACAAAGAACAAAATCACTTAATATTATACCAAACGCCAAGAGAGACCCCGTTTTGTAACCGTATTTGATACCTGTATTTATCAGCGCAAAAAAAGATGGTCCAAATGAAAAGGACAAAAGGAGAATAATAACTATTCCTTGATATATCAGACTAAAGATCATATTTTATCTTTTTGATTCACTTTTAAAAAATTTTGCCAGTCGTCTAAAGACTTATTTTTTAGTACACGAGGAAATTTAAATGCTGCTCCAATCTTTCCTTTAGATTCCATAAAATCATAAAAAGTATGACTTGGATAAACATCAACAATTACCTCCTTTAATGCAGCAATACGTTCTACTTTATAATCATCATTCAATTCTTTTAAAACTTCGTCAATACGGTTTCGAAGAATGACTTTGTCAACTATGTCATCCGTTCCAATATACCAGTGATGTGCAAAAAGAGTGTCATAATTAACTCCTGCAACAGTAAACTCTTTTATTTCAATATTCAATTCAGAGGAAACAAGTTCGATAGCACGATTCATATTTTCAGTTGAAAGGTGTTCACCACACAAACTCAAAAAATGCTTTGTGCGACCTGTAATCACAATTTCATGATTTTCTATAGAAGTAAATTTAATAACATCCCCGATTAAATAACGCCATGCTCCAGAACAAGTGGTAAGTAACAGCGCATATTCTATCCCTTCTTGCACCTGACCAATATGAAGTACCTCAGGCGTTTCTACGATAGTTCCTTCAGAATCAAAATTCTTTTCTGAAAAAGGAACAAATTCAAAAAATATTCCA
The DNA here is from genome assembly GCA_903919535.1 of uncultured Bacteroidota bacterium. GTDB lineage: Bacteria > Bacteroidota > Bacteroidia > 2-12-FULL-35-15 > 2-12-FULL-35-15 > 2-12-FULL-35-15. Next base: position 8,868 of record CAIXIP010000009.1, read on the forward strand.
TTATCGAGAACCATTCTACATGATTCTGTTCCCTGCCTATCCTGATATGCAATAAATCCTTCGGATGCTAAATACGTATCAAAATATAATATAGGTTTACCTAATAATTTTTCAAAGCCTTTTTTATAAGGAGCAAAAGAAACTCCTCCATGAACATAAATTTGCAAATTAGGCCATATGTCATGAATGTTATTTACGTTGTATTCCTTAATAATTTTTTCAATCAAAATCTGAATCCAAGCTGGAACTCCTGCAATTATTCCAATATCCCAATTTTTAGCATTCTTCGTGATTTCTTCCAGTTTGTTGTTCCAATCTTTTACTTTAGAAATTTGTTTTCCGGGTTTATAAAACCGCTGAAAAAAGAAAGGAATATTTTTAGCTGTAATACCACTTAGGTCACCTACATAATAGGTTCCATTGTAATCTAATTGAGTGCTACCACCAATCATAAGTACTCCACGTTCAAAATGCTCTTTAGGTAAATTGAATCGAGCTTGTTTGATAACCTGGCTTAAACTCGTCTTTTTTATTGCTTTTAACATATCAGTTGTAACTGGAATGTATTTGCTAGCAGCTTCTGAAGTACCGGAACTTAAGGCGAAATATTTTATACGTTTGGGCCAACAAACACCAACTTCACCTTCTAAAGCACGATGCCACCATTTTTTGAACATGGAATTATAGTCATGCGTGGGAACAGTATTTTGAAAAGCAGAAATTATATCATCTTCATTTGCGATCTTGGAGAAATTATAATATGTACCAATAGCCGTGAATTCAGCTTTTGTAAGTAATTTTTTTAACGTTCGGGCTTGTTGTTTATATCCGCTGCTTTTGCGGATTTTGGGCATTTTCTCCCGTAGTTCGAATGTACGCTTGAGTATTGAACCTAGAATTGCCATTGTTTAGACTATTATTTTTATAATTAAATTTTCACTAAAATAGTCATTTTTAGAATAATTTTCGTCATTTTTAATGAATAATTGATTTTCAATATAATACACACCTGATGCAAGGTTTAAAGCAAATTAAATATATTGTTTTACTGTTTTTTGCATGCATGGTTCATCTACTTTCTGCACAGACAAAAATATTAATACATGCTCATTCGCACAACGATTACAAGCAAAAACACCCATTAACAGATGCTCTCAACAATGGGTTTTCAAGCATTGAAGTGGATGTGTTTTTAAAAAACAATAAATTAATTGTTTCTCACACCTACCCTGTTTTCAAAAAAGAAACACTTGAAACACTTTATTTAAAAGCTCTTCAGGACAGCATAGTTAGAAACCAAGGAATGGTTTATTCCACAAATAAAGAACCAATTATTTTACTCATTGAATTTAAAAACGATTCACATAAAACCTATTCGTTGTTAAAATCTATTTTGGAAAAATACAAATCGATGTTAACCAGTTACGAAAATGGAGAAATTATTAAACGCGCTATAACAATTATTATTACCGGGAATAAGCCGACAGAAGAGATAAAAAAAGAAAGCATTCGTTATGCATTTATAGATGAGAACTTGTTAACTATTGAAAACAATAATTCGTTTAAAATTTACCCTTTAGCAAGCACCAAATATTCGAAAATTTTAAAGTGGAAAGGCCAAGGTGAAATTCCAAAAATTGAAAAACAAAAACTTATTGAATTTGTTTCAACTGCGCACCAACAAGGTAAAAAAACAAGATTGTGGGCATCACCGGAAAACAAAAATGTTTGGCAGGAATTATTAAACTGTGGAGTTGATTATATAAATACAAATCAATTAAAGGAGTTGCGAGACTTTTTATTACTTCAATAGAAACTAAACGCCTTCAATGATTCTATTTCGTAATTTTTCAACTTTTTGATTAAGTAAAACAAGTTCCTTTTCATTTATCTCGGTCCCAATTGCAAGATGATCATAAATTGATTTGATATCATTTAATTCATTTAATAGGCCTGCAAAATATGGCTCATTTTTGAAATCTTTTATCAACTTAATGATGTTATCTAAATGTAATTTTTGTTTCCAAATAACGCTATAAACTTCTTTGTTATCAATAGTTTTAGGGGTTCCCACAAATGACTTTGTGGATAAATACAATCCTTCCAACCAACTACCTGCCACAACCAATCCCGCTAAACCAATACGTTCATTGTTTTTGAGTGTTTTATCGACTTCTGTATATGAATCAAAAATTACTTTTGCCAAAGAATCTTTATTGTCTTTATATTTATTGTACCTGTCCATCGTTTCCTGATTAAAGGCCAGCGGAATATTTAGGTCTTCTGCAAGTTTTTTAGTGTTTTTTACATATGGACCAATTTGTTGAAATTTTTCAAACGTCACAGAATAAGCTAGATCAGCGCCATATATGCCCAAATTAAGTGCTTTTGAATTATTAACTCCATATTTTGAAATATTAGAAACAGGATTTGTTATTTTTTGATCAAAAACAATTTTAGAATCGAATAATTTATCCAACATTTCAAAAGGAAATGGAATATTACTGATTATCATGTCATACTTAAATTGTGTGTATTTATCTACGGTATCACTCTTGGTCGCAGAAACAGTATCAGCAGGTGTGGTAATATCTTTATTTTGTGATGAATTGTTTCTACACGCTCCAAAAGCCAATATTAGAGATATTCCAAATAAATATAAAACAAATCTATTTTTCATCGCATGATTAATTTTTGTTATTACAAATCTAATTCAAACTTTTATCATTTAAAAATAAAACCAGACTTTCGTCACCTTCAATTATTTTTTGATATACTTAAAATCGTGATTGTTTTTTACAGATTTTAATGATTCGAAAATCAATTTAATTACATTTTCAACATCGTCTTTATGCACGCTTTCAACAGTAGTATGCATATAACGCAACGGCAGGGATATTAAGGCTGATGGCACACCTCCAATTGAATAAGCAAAAGCATCAGTATCAGTGCCTGTTGCACGGGAAGCTGCTGCTCGCTGGAACGGAATTTTGTTTTTGGTTGCTGAATCAATAATCAGTTTCAAAAGATTATTTTGAACTGCTGGCCCATATGTAAGCACGGGACCTTTGCCACAAGCAAGATCACCACTTGAAATTTTATTCATCATCGGAGATTGTGTATCATGACAAACATCAGTAATAATAGCAACATTAGGTCTAATTGTATGTGTGATCATTTCAGCTCCACGCAACCCTACTTCTTCCTGAACGGAATTTACAAAATACAAACCGAATGGAATTTTCGTTTTACTTTCCTTAATTAAACGAGCCACTTCTGCGATCATGAATCCACCAACACGATTATCGAGGGCGCGTCCCACATAATATCGATCATTCAAGACCATAAATTCATCTTCGTAAGTAATAACACAACCTACATGAATTCCTAATGCTTCAACTTCCTTTTTAGTATTACATCCACAATCCAGAAATATATTTCTTAAGGAAGGCGCTTCTTCTTTTGCCGCGTCACGCACATGAATTGCTGGCCAACCAAAAACGGCTTTTACAATTCCTTTTTCTGTGTGAATATTTACTCGTTTTGATGGAGCTATCATGTGATCGCTTCCGCCATTTCTTCGTAAATAAATAAAACCATCAGATGTAATGTAATGAACAAACCACGATATTTCATCAGCATGAGCTTCAATCACAACACGAAATTCAGCCTTTGGATTAATAACCGCTACAGCAGTTCCATAATTATCGAAAAAATAATCATCAGTGTATGGTTTAATATAATTGAGCCAAATTTTTTGTCCTTCGCTCTCAAAACCTGTTGGGGAAGCGTTATTCAAATAATTGCGCAAAAACTCAAGTGAGTTTTTTGTAAGTATTGATTTTGTTTCTTTTTTCTTTGCCATTGTTATTTAATTAGTAATGATTGATCTGTTAAACTGAACCTATCATCAACATTTATTATTATTCAAATTGCTCCACAAGCAAACATATTTCATTTTGTTTTCCACCCACGAATTTACAACTTCCTCTAAAATATCCATAGGAAGTGGACCTGAAGTTAAAACGACATCATGAAATTCGCGTATGTCAAATTTATTTCCCAACTTTCTTTTTGCGTTTTCGCGAAGTTCTAAAATCTTATTCATTCCAATTTTATAACCGGTAGCTTGCGATGGCCAAATAATATATCGCTCGATTTCCTTTTTATTATCGCCTTCAGGATTAGGAGTGTTTTCTTTAAAATAAGTTAATGCTTGTTCACGTGTCCATTTTTTACGATGAATACCTGTATCAACTACTAAACGCGCTGCACGAAATAATTCCATTGCCAATCGACCAAAATCAGAATACGGATCTTGATAAAAACCAATTTCTTTTGGAACAAGTTCAGAATATAATGCCCATCCTTCAACATAAGCTGTATTTCCTCCATGCATCCTGAACTTTGGAATGCCTTTTAATTCTTGCGCTATAGCAACTTGCATATGGTGTCCGGGAATTCCTTCATGATAAGCCAATGCTTCCATTTGATAAATTGCTTGATCGGGCATGTTGTACAAATTTATATAATATCGCCCAGGACGAGACCCATCTGCAGCAGGATCTTCATAAAATGCACCACCTGCAGATTTTTCACGAAAAGCTTCAACAGGTAAAACCACAATATCAGCTTCTGGTTTTGTAACAAATAATTTATCTAATTCCTTTTTCATATCATCGATAATTTTTACCGCTTTCAGTCGATACGCCTCTTTACCTTCAGCTGTATTTTGGAAATAGAATTGTTTATCCGTTCTCATAAAATCAAAAAAATCATTTAGGTTATCATTTTTAAAATGTACCCTTTTCATGATCTCTTTCATCTCACCGTGAATACGAGCAACTTCTTTCAAACCAAGCTCATGGATTTCATCGGCTGTCATATTTGTTGTTGTAGTAAGTTTTAGAGCAGCATCATAAAAGGCGTCCCCATCAGGTAATTTCCATGCGCCATCATCAGTTGTTGCTTTTTTAGACAACTCATTCCAATAGGCGATTAATTTTTCATATGCAGGCTTTACAGATTTTAGCAATGCATCATTCGCGTTTTGGATCAATTGTTTTTTATCTGTTTCGGAAACATCCTTTAATGCATTCACCTTTTTTGTAAAATCTTCAATCAGAGCACAAGCCGGTTTTCCTATCTCGAATGGAGCTCCACTGATAATGTTTTTACAATCATTGATCACATAAGGGAAAACAAACTTTGGTGGAATAATATTTTTTCCTTCTCGAATTTTTAAATTCACGATTAAGTGATCAAACAAAAGATTTATTCCATTTAAACGAGAAACGTATGATTCTGCATCTTTTTTATCTGCCACCAAATGTACATTCACTAAAAAAGTAGGAACATCGGTTTGTAATCCTCCCATTTGATTTACAGGATAATCATGAAAGCGCCATTTGAAATTATCGATTCGATCGTTACAATCCTTTTCAAACAATTTATAAGAAATTTTAGTTTGGTCATCTAATACTTCTAATTTGAAATTAGCATGAAGTGAATCCAAATTTGTTTTCACAATCTCTAATTCCTTTTGCACATGCTCATCACTTATATCTGTCCATTTATCATAATCTTTTTTAATGCCTAAAATTGATTGACGCATTGGATCTCGGTCTACTGCAGCATCAAATACACGATCAAAAAAATCATTTGCTTTTTTACTTTCTATTTTTATTTCTTCTGACGAAAGAGTTTTAGTTTCCTCAGATATTTTTTCTTTACCAGCTCCGCATGCTACCAAAAGCAAAACTGAGACAAATGATAATGCAATAATGGATTTTTTCATTTCGATAATTAATTAAAAGCCTGTTTTTCTTTTTTGTTTTTGAAAAAAGCTACCAATATTATCCAGGCCAAAATAGTACTACCAGAGGCTGCAATAATTGGCAAGCTTGGGTGTAAAGTATGAATAAAAGCAGCTACAATTGGCGGAATAGCCATAGCCAAAGATTGTATGGATTGATTGATGCCCAATATTTGGCCCTGCTCAGTTTCACTAACCTGGCTTGAAACAACAGCGGTAACATTAGGCTGTGTAATTCCCTGGAAAATCGATAAAAACGGTAGAACATAAAACAAGTAAGATGCAGATGCTGGAACCTGAGGTGACGAAGGAAACAGAAGTAACAATGGCAATGAAATACCAATTAAAATTGCAGAAACCTTTATAATACCTAATGGTGAATATTTTTTTGCTAACGGTCGCTGGATCCCTCCTTGCGCAATAACACTCCACAATCCAATGTAAGCAAACAATTCACCAATCAACTGAGGTGTGTAATTAAATTTATCGATCAGGAATACGGAGAAAAACTGAGTGAAAAAATTCCACCCCAAAGTAAGTAAGAATACCACTAAAAATATAGTACGCAGATGAACCAATTTAAAAGCCGCACCAATATTACGAACACCAGTGAACAAACTTACTGGGGTATGATTCACTTTTTTTAATGTTTCAGGGAATGCAGCAAAAACAAAAACTAAATTAAGGGCAGTTAAAGCCGCTGCAAACCAAAATGGAGTGGATGCCGTAAACCACGAAAGTACTGTTGGGTCAGATAATTTACCTCCTAAATATGGTCCAAGTATAAATCCTAAACCAAATGCTGCTCCAACCATTCCAAAGTTCTTCGCTTTTGTTTTCTCATCACTTAAATCAGAAATTGCTGAAAAAGCTATCGATATATTCCCTCCGGTGAAACCATCCAGAATTCTACTAAAGAATAATAAGTATATATCATGAATCATGATGGCATAAGCGAAAAGCAAATAACCTATTAATGTCCCGAAAATAGAAAGTGCCAAAAACTTCTTTCTCCCGTATCTATCTGAAAGAGCACCTAATATTGGTGCCCCAAAAAATTGAGCAATCGAAAAAGAAGCAATTAGAAAACCTAAAATTATAACGCGTGAGTCCTTACTCACTCCTTCAAGCATATTAAATTCAGCATTATAAGTTGTCCAATTCAATAATGGAGCAACAACAGGTATTACAATACCAACTCCTAACAGATTTATAAATACTGTTAAGAAAATTATCATTAATGGAGATTTGTTGGATTTTTCTTTAATCATAAGTATAATTTTTGAAACACAAACTTAAGTATTTTGTTTTGCTTTCGGAAACTTGTTTTGTTCCGGAAGCAATTGAAATTATGAATTTTTAACAAGAAGTTGAATTTATTTGTACTAAAATCGAATTGAAGATATCTGTGGTAAAAGATAACAAAATATTTGCTGATTATAAACACAGTATATACCGACTAACTATATGAAAATATATACCGAGGAAGCAATTTTCTAATTACAAAAAAAAAATATATATTTAACTTTCTAAAAAATCAATCTATGAAGTTTAAAAAAATATACGTTGTTCTGTTTTCTGCTTTTGCTATTCAGAATTATTGTATCGCACAGACCGATACGATAGTAAAAGCGAAAATTCTTGACGATGGATCACAAGATGCTGAAAAGTTTTATAACAGTGGGATTTCAGATTTCGCAAATAAAAATTTCCAAAGCGCTATCACAAATTTTAATCAAGCAATTACTTTAAAGCCTGATTTTCAAAAAGCCTATTACAATCGTGGCGCTACTAAATTCGAAATGAAAGATTACAATGCTGCTATCTCTGATTTCGACAAATCACTTACTCTTATTCAAGACCCTGATAGTTATTTTAGTCGCGCTCAGGCAAAATTTGCTTTAGGGGATAAAGCTGGAGCCTCAGCCGACTACACAAAAACCATTGAAGTAAAAACAGATTACGCACAAGCATATTATTATCGTGGTGAATTAAAATTTGAAAACACTGATTATAGAGGAGCAATTGAAGATTTCAATTTAGCAATCAAATTTAAACCGGATTATGCTTATGCATACAATGACAGAGGGAGCGCAAAACGTCAGTTAGAAGATATTACAGGAGCAATCAGTGATTACAATAAAGCATTGATCAACAACTCAGAAATGCCTTTCACATACAATAATCTTGCAAGTGCCAAACGTAAAAAGGGTGATTTCAAAGGTGCAATAAGTGATTATTCGGAAGCAATCCGCCAGAAGAAAGATTATTACATAGCATACAATAACAGAGGTTCCGCAAAATTTGACAATACCGATTACAAAGGAGCCGTTGAAGATTTTACAAATGCAATTCAGTTAAAACCTGACTATGCATTCGCATTCAACAACCGTGCTGCTGCAAAATACAAATTAAAAAACTTTCAAGGTTGTATTGAAGATTGCACAAAAGCTATCCAGTTAAACCCGAGCTATGGCTACGCATATTTAAATCGCGGTATTGCAAAAGAAATGCTTCGTGATAATGATGGTGCATGTAGCGACTGGAGAAAAGCCATTGAACTTGGTGTTGAAGAAGCAAAAAATTATACAGGAGACTGTAAGTAGTCTGCGAATTACGAATATTTAAAACACTATTTTTATTATGAAAAAACTATTTACACTTCTTGTACTTCTTTTGACTGTTAATGTTTTTGCACAAAATGTCGAATTTGAGAAAGAATTTTTCAAAGACAATAAAGACGGATTAAAAGAAGCAAAACGAAATATTGAAGCGGGAGACAAATTCTTTGAACAAGGTTCTGTTTTTTACAGACAGGCTATTGATCCGTATTTACTTGCAAATAAATTTAACCCAAACAATGCAATGCTTAATTATAAAATCGGGAAAAGCTATTTGTATTCCAATTACAAGTTAAAATCAATTCCTTATTTAGAAAAAGCTTTGCAACTAAATCCGAATGTTGATCCTCAAATACATCTTGTACTTGCAAAAGCATATCATCTAGATATGCAGTGGGATAAGGCAATTGAAGAATTTAAACTTTTTGAAAGAACATTAACAAATCTATCAGAGTTCAAAGAATTAATTGAAGATATTGCGAAACAAAAAGAAGAATGTTTAATTGGAAAAGAATTAATTAAAAATCCAATTCGTGTATTTATAGATAATGTTGGACCCGAAATAAATTCACAATACCCTGATTATGGTCCGGTAATTTCTGCTGACGAATCTGTAATGTTATTTACTTCCCGTAGACCAAATACTACAGGAGGTGGAATTGATGAGCTAATTAATGAGCCCTTTGAAGATATTTATATTTCTACAAAAAAAGGTGATAAATGGTCTCCTGCTCAAAACATGGGAAAACCGATCAATACAGAAGATCATGACGCTAACTCAGGGTTTTCTGCTGACGGTCAAAAATTATTAATTTACATTGGAAAAAATCAAGGCGACCTTTACGAATCCGAATTAAAAGGAGACACCTGGTCGAAGCCGGAAAAAATGAATAAAAACATTAATACAGATTTTCACGAATCATCGGCTTGTTACACTCCGGATGGGAAATCGGTGTATTTTGTTTCAACCAAACCCGAAGGAAGTTTGGGGGATGGTGATATTTATATCTCTACAAAAGATGAAAAAGGGAAATGGGGTAAAGCGGTGAACCTTGGTCCAACAATTAACACAAAATATGGCGAAGAAGGAGTGTTTATCCATCCCGATGGCAAAACTCTTTATTTTAGTTCACAAGGTCATAAATCAATGGGAGGTTATGATATTTTTAAATCGGTATTTGATGATAAAACAAAAACATGGTCTGAGCCAGAAAACCTTGGTTACCCAGTAAACACAGCTGATGATGATGTTTTTTTAGTCTTATCCGCGAACAGTAAACATGGGTATTATTCATCATTTAATGCAAAAGGATATGGCGAAAAAGATATATATATGGTTACTTTTTTAGGTCCTGAAAAACCAATGACCTTAAACAATGAAGATAATTTACTTGCCAGCATTGCTGCTCCTGTAAAGGAAACAGTTATTGCGCCAATCATGCAAATAAAGGAAGCGCAATTAACAATTCTAAAAGGAGTTATTACGGATGATCTTACTAAAAAACCATTAGAAGCTACAATTGAAATTATCGATAATTCAAAAAATGAAGTTATTGCGAGTTTCACTTCAAATAGTTCAACAGGAAAGTATTTAGTTTCCTTACCTGCCGGTAAAAATTACGGTATCGCAGTAAAAAAAGAAAACTACCTTTTTCACTCTGAAAACTTTGATATACCAGCTGTTGCAGCATTCCAGGAAGTTACCAAAGATGTAGCATTAAAAAACATTGCTGTTGGAAGCAAAATCATTTTGAAAAACATTTTCTTTGATTTTGACAAAGCAACTTTACGTCCCGAATCAACAAATGAATTGGAACGATTAACGAAATTATTGAATGATGTACCAACTTTAAAAATTGAGATCTCTGGACATACCGACTCAAAAGGTGCTGATGATTACAACAAAAAACTATCAAACAGTCGCGCAAAAGCAGTTGTTGATTACTTAATCACAAAAGGAATTTCAGCTGACAGGTTAACTTCAGTTGGTTATGGAGAAGAGCAACCGATTGCAACTAACGATACTGATGATGGCCGTCAATTGAACAGAAGAACAGAGTTTAAAATTTTAAGTAAATAATTTAATCCATCTTAGACATTTAACACCTTGTCTAGCAGAGGAAAAAACGCCAAAACGGGATGGTCACCCTGAGTTTGTCGAAGGGTGTGTGAGTAATCGCACATGTTTCGACAAACTCAACATGACAACGCAGAGTTAGGTCGTTTCATTTCAAGTATTCTCCGTTGAAGCAGGAATATCAAGAACGCGCTGAAGAGCATTGAATCAAAATAATCTATACATTGAAAAATAATTTTCGAAATATTCCAATAGAAATTCGTTACCTACTAAAAATATATTTTTCAGGAATTTTTGTTTTTACGCTATTCCGAATTATCTTATTAATTGCACAATTACAAGTTGCTTCTGCCATTTCAAAAACACTTCTTTCAGAAGCATTTTTGATGGGATTCAGATTTGATACCGTAGTAAGTTGTTATTTGCTTCTTATTCCTGCATTAATTACCATCATCAATAAATTCAAAAAGCAAAAATCAAAACAACTAATTCGCTTCACAACTATTTATGTAATATCGTTATATAGCATTGCATTTTTCATTTGTTCTGTTGACATTCCGTATTTCGAACATTTCTTAAACAGGGTTACTTTTTCTGTTCTAAATTGGTCTAACAATCCTTTATTCATGTTCAAACTGGTTTTTCAAGATAGCAGTAACTATTTTTATATTGCACTTTTTACAACCCTGCTATATTTAACAATTAGAACAGTAAAAACTATTACAAAGAATACACTTCTTCTAGAAACAGAAAATAACATAACAATTACTAAACATTACAAAAACTCCATTTATAGTATTTTGATTGTTCTTGTTTTAGTTCTTGGAATTAGAGGACGAGTTACAATAAAAGCTCCAATTCAATGGGGAACAGCCTTCATATCAGATAATAATTTCGTAAACCAACTTGGATTGAATCCTGTATTCACCTTTTTCAGAAGTTATATTTCAAGTACAAACAACGAGAATAAAAAGATACATTTTATTGAAAACAATATTGCTATTAAAAACATTCAAGAATATTTTGGACTTCAAAAAAAACATCCATTCAACTCTCCTATTGCCCGTAAAATTGATGTTACAGGAGCGCCACTAAATGCGAATGTGGTTATTGTAATGATGGAAAGCATGAGTTTATCTAAAACAGGGTTGGATAATAATCCAATCAATATGACGCCCTATTTAGATAGTCTTGCAAAAGTTTCTTACACATTTACCAATATTTTTTCGGCTGGGATTCATACCTATAACGGGATTTATGCAACACTTTTTGCGATGCCTGCTTTAATGAACCAACACCCGATGATGGCAAATGAAAATACCATTCAGCCGTTCACAGGGATTGCCAACACCTTGAATCAATTTAACTATCAGTCTGTATTTATGTGTCCGCATGATGAGGAGTTTGATAATATGTCGGGTTTTTTAAAAGCCAATGGATTTCAGAAAATTATCGGGCAAAAAGATTTTCCGACTAGCGAAATTGAAAGTACCATGGGGGTGCCGGATGATGTATTATTTGAACATGCCGTTGAAGAAATAAATCAAATGGCGAAGCAACCAAAACCCTTTTTAGCAAGCATCTTGACGGGCAGCGACCATAAACCATTTTACATCCCGACAAATAAAGGTTTTGTTCCAAAAACAAAAGAAGAAAAACAACAAGTTGTAGAATATGCAGATTGGTCCATCAATAAATTTTTAAAGCTTTGCTCAAAACAAGCCTGGTACGACAATACCATTTTTGTTTTTATTGCCGATCATGGCAGTTGGTACCGCGATTGTTATGAAATGAATTTATCGTATCATAAAGTACCGCTGTTGATTTTTGCACCAAAGATTTTACAAGAGCCTAAAATAAATGATAAAGTAGGCGGGCAAATTGATGTATTTCCAACAATCATGGGATTACTGAATCGACCCTATATCAACAATACTATGGGCGTTGACCTGTTAAAAGAAGGACGCAAATACCTCTGCTTTAGTGCCGACGACCGAATTGGTTGTGTGAATGATGATTACTTCTGGTATTATAATTATTTTTCAGAATGCGAATACCTCTTGCATTACCATGATAAAGATCCGAAACAATATCTTCAACAATACCCTTTATTGGTGGACACATTGATAACTTATGCACACAGCATGTATCAAACAACACAATGGTTGCTCGACACAAAAAAAGTAGGACCACAAAAATAAATGGAGACTTCACTGATAAAAACTGAAGACGGCTCACACTCCCTGTATGTAAAGGAGTTGAATGAACATTACCATTCCATACATGGAGCCATTCAGGAAAGCAAGCACGTTTTTATTAATGCCGGACTGCAACAGAGTATCTCTAAAAGTCCTTCCTCCATTTCAATCCTGGAAATTGGATTAGGAACCGGATTAAATGCTTTGCTCACATTTATTGAATCACAAAAAAATATCCGAACGATCCATTACACTGCATTAGAAGCATTTCCAATTGGCATCGAACTGGTGAAGGAATTGAATTATCCTGAATTACTTGCCACCTGTGAATTAAATAACGAAGCTTCTTTGAGATCCGTTTTCAACACCTTGCATTCGTGTGAATGGCAAAAAGAAATTGCTATTTCTGAAAATTTTATTTTTCAAAAAATAAAAAACACCTTACAAAAAGCGGAGTTCATAAACACGTACGACCTGATTTATTTTGATGCTTTCGGACCGCCCGTTCAACCTGAAATGTGGACAGAAGAATTATTTTCAAAAATTTTTTCAGCGACAAACTCAAATGGAATTTTAGTTACCTACTGTGCAAAAGGAGAAGTTAAACGCACATTAAAAAAGGTTGGATTTACTGTTGAATCGATACCCGGACCTCCCGGGAAAAGAGAAATGATTAGAGGAAATAAAAAATCAATCAAAGGTTAGTGTACCAATCTTATCCGACGTCTTGAACCCTAAATAAATTAACAAAGTTTTATTATCAACTATTACATCTCGGCTTTTTGGTAAAAGGAAATAACTACTATAGAAAAACAACACGTTTCTCTTAGCATTTCCATTTTTATCTATGGTTATACACAAGGCATTTGAATTACTTAAAGCGGTAAGAGGTTTTAATTTTCCGGCCTCATAATTATCTAATGTAAATTTTTGTGTATTGCTTTTTTCATCTAAAAACACGAAACATATTTTATCATTAATAAAAATGCATTGCAAACCTCCTAACGCGCCTACAGTTTCTTTTGGTAAAATCCTAGTCCATTCAATATGCCCTGATTGAGAAAATTTTGTAATAATTATTTCTTTATGCTCATATAGGAAATTTGATTTATTGTTTTCTACATCCCCTTCTTCATTATAGGAGTAATTCCATTCCTTTTGTAAGCGATGTTCGGCTATAAAATACACCTCTCCATTTTGTGAAAACATTTTAAGTGCCTTGTATTCCTTATCACCTGGATTTTTATTTACGAATCGTCCCTTATCTTGCCAAGATAATTTTTGTTCAATTTCTGGCGTAAAATATTCTATCCTTTCTTTTTCAAGTTTTAATTCACTAATATTAATATTCGTATAATAAAACCCCGCTTTTCCACTTATTAATTTCACTTCTCCCTTTTCATTAATTTCTTCAATGGTTTCTGTGAACATCCCCGTTGCTGTTGCCTGACCATCTTTTGTAAAACCAATAATAGCAGTTGTCAATCTCTGTGGTAATTTTAAGGATACATTAATATCTCTTTCTTTATCGGATTTAAATCGCACAACTCTGATATAACTCTTGTATGGACATAGAATATTTCCAATGTTGTCAATTACTGCATCAGAAGATAAGGACAAATCGACTTTTAACTCCCAAATTAACTCCATTGTAGTAGAATTATACATCTTCATGGATTTTTGCTCGGCCTTAGGGTTTGGAAAACCCAAATCGTTATGATTTGGAATCATCAAAAGCTTGCTTTTATCAGGAGATGCTATTATTAGATAGTCATTTTTGTATGGACCTAATTTTTGTCCTCCAATTTCCTCAATTTCTTTGTCTTTTATTTTTATTCCATCAACAGACGAAAAAATTGAACAGGAGAGTTTCCGACTATCATTTTCATTGTTTAATTCACTATAAACAACAATTATTTTATTATTAGTACAAATCGAATAACATGGTTTATGTTCCAGTTTAATTTCAAAAATTAAATCACCAGTATTTTTATTTCTTTTTTCAACAAAATAAGTAAATGGTCGCGCTGTTTTATGAACTGTACTGATATAAAATCCCGTTTCATCTGCATCGATGAAGTTAACAAATCTATATTCCTTATCAACATTTAAAGTCTGAAATTCTTTAATGACTGGCTGAGCAATTAAAACATTTGTAATAAACAACAAAAATGCGAGGTAAATTAGTTTAGTCATAGATTTAAATCTGCAATAATTGGATAAAACAAAGGTATCGATATATTTAATAAAGTCAATTATCTTTGGATAATGGAAATAAAAAAATTCAACATCCGAGTTTACGGCATTTTAATGAATGAAAACAATCAGGTATTGATAACCGATGAATTGATCAAAGGCAATGAAATAACAAAATTCCCAGGTGGAGGATTAGAGTTTGGCGAAGGAACCATTGAGTGCCTCAAACGAGAGTTTATGGAAGAAACGAACAATGAAATTGAGGTAGTAGAACATTTTTATACAACCGATTTTTTTCAGCAATCTGCTTACTTTCTAGAACATCAAATAATCAGTATTTATTATGTTGTTAAACCAATTTCAAGATTTGATATAAGTACAAAAGATAAAATTTTTGATTTCCCTAAACAGTCTCAAGATGCCCAGACCTTTAGATGGTTATCAATAAATGAATTAAATGAAGATCATTTTACGTTACCTATTGACAAATTTGTCGCAAAGATGCTGAGAGGAAAATATTCCTAAAAATAATTAAACAGGAAATATTATGAAAAATTAATTTAATCTGACAGGAACAATTAGCTCAAATTCTGGAATATTAACAAAGAAACGAGCTTTATCTATTTTTCTTTCCATCAAATAGGTCCCCTTCATTTTACCAATATCAGAAGTTAAACTGCAAGCCGACTCGTACTCAAAACGTTCACCTGGCTCAAGGACAGGCTTCTCTCCCACTACACCTTCTCCATCTACCTCGCTATGCTCTGCGCCTGAATCAAAAATATCCCAATGGCGTGATATCAATTGAACTGTATAATCGCTGTTATTTTCAATGGTGATAAAATAAGAAAACAAAAAATGACCCTGATCCGCAACAGAATGTTCAGATTGAAATTTGGTTTCAACTGTTATTTTAATTCCATGTGTTACTTGAGTAGCTTGAATTCCCATGACATTATTTTATGAATGCTCGGATTAACTATTACAATATTAAACAATTTATTTATTATTCGAACAAGTATTGAGCCAAAAAGGAGTTAAAAACTGTCAAAAAAACTGTAGAATATAATTAATAGGCTAAAAAAATGATATTAAGGCTTGAAATATACGATTTCGGCTAAAAAATGTTAATAATCTTTCATTGAATTTAGGCGCTTCAAACCAATTAGTTGATCGTAAAAGGTGCCACTCTGGCGATGATATACATAAATTGTATAATCATTTTCCGTATCATAATGAGTTCCTTCAATTAAAGTTTCATCAGCAACGGTGGCACCATCTTTTAAAAACACATATTCGTAATTATAATAACCTTGCTTTAAATACAATGTACATTCATAACCAAAACGCTTTTCATTGTAATGCATTAAATTTTCTTGCGTACACTTCCAGTTGTTATATGCACCAAAAACATATAAATTACCATCAGTAAGAACATTATCATAAGGCAAGAAAAAATGCACTGAACAATAATCTGCTTCAACTTCGCTATTATTTCCTTCTTGAACTTTGATTAAATAATTCCCATTAATATCCTGATTCGTGTAATAGCGTTTAAAGGATCGCTTCTCATCAGTATATAAATCAACATGATTCCCTAATGAATCTATGTTTACGCTATAAATCCGTTCAGAATGATAACGAATACTTTTTATATCAAAATTTCGAAATTCATTTCCTCCCGGAAAAACATTGTCTTCATCATAATCATACACCAACTCATCATCCTTAACAAAAAGTGGCTTTAGTGTAGTTTTTGCATTATCCCAACGACTATTTTGTGTTAGTACAACCTTTAGGTCTCCATAAGGATTTTTTATTTCGTAACCGTTATGATTAATAGTAAAATCAATCTCCTGCTTATAATTTCTGTCGGCAATAATACTTGCTGCACTAACTTTTGATTGAATAATTATTTTATTTTGGTAAACCATAAAACGTTTTGTGATAGCGATATTTTCAGGATTCCCATCCACAAAAACTTTTAAAATATAATTTCCCGATTTTGTTATTCGCATACTATTATTTGGAAAAATTGCATTGTAATGGGTAAACTTTTGAAGTGTGTTAAATGAGTAACGATAATCGTTTATTGTATTTTCCTGAAACCCTTCTATGTATTCAGCTGGCATAAGATCTGAAGGCTCCCAATTGGAGTTACAATGAATAATTGCAAATGAATAATTTTTCAAATCCGCATCAAGGTCATCAAAACTCAATTTCAATTTTTCCTGTGAATCAAGATTTAGTATTGCTTGCGATAATTCAAACGTTTCATCATGTAATTGTACAGTTTTAATGTTTTTTTTGTAGACATAATCTTCATACCGTATTGAATTACTTCCATAATAATCATCGGATGCTGTATCAACGGGGGTTCCATTCAAAATGTTTTTCCAAACTCCAGAACTTTTCTTCTTCTGAGCAAAACAAGTTGTATTTAAGAACCCCAAAATGAATAATTGAATTGACAAAAAAAGAATTCGGTTGATTCTCATTTTAATAATCTAAATACTGTTGATATAGGGTTTGAAGATATGCCTTTGCTTGAATCAAAATCGATTTATCTAATTTTTTTTCAATTTTTGATTGCAACTCTTCCACCGTTTGCGAAGTGTATGAATAAACAATATTTTGTTGTGGAGTAACCCAGCCTAAACAATTTTCATTTGAATAATAAGCAAATTCCTTTGTATCATCATTAAACACATCCTTACTCCATTTATAATTTTCAGCAGGCATATTTAGCTGTGTTAATAATGTTGTAACTATATCATTTTGATTACATATCTTATCAACTGTTTTTCCTCGCAAGCTATCAGAAAGAGCACCGCCCATAATCATTGCAGTAATTCTACGACCTTCCGGAAAATTCATGTTTCTGTTCTTTGGCAAATGATGCCCATGATCAGCAACAAGTATAAAAATTGTATTCGAATACCACGATTGTTTCTTTGCTTCATTAAAGTAATTAAACAGGCAATAATCCGTATAGTAAGCTGCTTTTTTGAAACGCTCCGGTTCTTCCCCTCCTGTAAAAGGTGTTTGCATTGGAACCTCAAATGGTTCATGAGTACTTAAAGTTAATACAACTGAAAGAAATGGTTGCTTCTCATTTTTTAATGCGTCAAGTTGTTTCTTGAATACGAATTCATCATGCGCACCCCACTTACTATTTAACTGGTTTTTATCGAAATTATCTTTATCTATTATTTTTCCAAAATTTGAATCCATTAAATAGGATTTCATATTCGCAAATTCTACTTCTCCACCGTAATAAAAAGATGATTGATAACCTTGTTTGCCAAGATCTGAATTAAGTGACGGTAATTGTTCTGCCTTACTTGGTGTTGTTATTATTGAATTATTAGGCTGAGCCGGAAACCCACTGAATATTGATACCAAACCTTGTTCTGTTCTAAAGCCACTACCATACATTTGAGTAAATAATAACCCTTCCTTACGTAATTCTTCAAAATGTGGTGTTACATTTTCTTCTCCACCTAATGACTTTATTATGTCAGCAGTCCAGCTCTCAAGAACAATAAATACAATGTTTGGCTTAGTATTTTTCAGGATAGATCTAGTCTTTTTAGTAGATCGTGAAAAAAGGTCTGCTGTAGTTTTCTTTGCATTTTTTTCTTCCATAAAAACATATGGATTTTTTGTATCGTTGGCATCTAAAATACTGTGTGCCAAATACCACATATTATTAGTGGCGATATGATTATTAATTTGCAAAGCGGAATAATATGCTGTACTTTCATTTACAGGCGCAAGTTGCAATCCTCCTCTTAATCCAACTACCAAGAAGAAAGGTATTATAGCAATTTGCAAAAATTTAAATTTTGAATTCTCTATCGGATAAGAAAAATTAGTAATATATCTTCGATAAGTTTTAATTCCAAAATAAATAAAAAGGGCACAGAAAACAAGGAAGATCAATACCGACCAAAATGAAATAAAGGTTAATACCTCTTTTGGATATAATAGATAACTTAGCGCTCTGGCACTAATTTGAGTACCCCACTCACCATACATCTTAATATTAGCCAGGCTCAATACAGAAACAATCGAAATTAAAGCAATATTTATAATCAAATTAATTCTATGAATAAATCTGCTTTTAAAAACCTGCTGAAATGACCACAAAAAATACGAAATCACAATTGCGGCACAAGCAGCTGACAAATCAAGTCGCAACCCATAGAACAAACTCAAAACAGTTTCAGAGTGCTCTCCATCAGGTATCTTAATATGGTGATACATTATAAAAAGTATCCTGAATACTGCAAAATAGAGCAACCAAAAAACAATAAGCCTTAATAAATAATGTATTTTAATTTTTCGATAAATCATCTATTAAATTTTTTCTTTTAATCTGGATAAATTAATTATATAAATACTTTTATACAATTTATTTTAGATATAATTGGCCTTTGCCAGTTGCAACTTTTTGGACCACAAGTGGATTTCCATAACAATAAACATCTCCAATCTTATCGATTTTACAATCTAATGTACCTTTGGAAGTAACATAACAAAGGCCGGTAGTAAAAGTATGTAAATAGGTATAATTAGTGACAAGGTCTTTGCAATTCAAAAATGCGGTCCCCCCAATATCGCACGCATGATCGAAAGTGTGGCCATGTAGAGTTAAGTCCCCCGATCCATGCATATGTGAAGTAATTTTAGAGTTATTGACAACCAACTCAACATCTCCAGAATTTTTTGTTTGAATCTCTAAATAAGGTGTTGTGATCGCATTTAAACTTTTTATATTTCCCGTTCCATCTGAAGTCAAAAAATTCAAAACAGGCATTGTCACATAAACATTAAATGGTTTATCATAGCTTCTTGTCCAGTTGCATCGATTTTTGTTTCTAATAAACAAAGTGCCATCAGCAGTTACTTCTGTTTTAATGAGGGAAATTAAATTTTCACCTGATTCAATCTTTACATCGAAAACAGAATCTTGAGTTATATAAACATTCAAGTTATCTTCAATAAATAATTTATCAAATCCACTAACTTCTCTGTCTACAGTAACAATAGTACCTGTTCTCTTGAAGCAATCACAACTATTTTCTTTTTTGCAAGAAGACAAAAACAAGACTGCAAAAAGGATTAATATAATTTTAATTTGTTTTAATTTATTCATTATTATATTCTTTAAATGTATTAAAATTCGTACCCTAGTCCCCATTCAAAATAATCGGCTTTAGCCCAATGTGTTAGTAAAGTCATATTTGCGATAACATGTTTTGTAACCATATATCTTAATCCTATACGATGAAAAAACATTCCATTAACATGTTGCTTTTTATAAAAATAATAACCAAAATCAATAGGAAGTGACAATCGGTGCATATTAAAAGAATAAGAAACTTTTGCTCCTGCCTGCAAAATATCGCCAAATGTTGGATTGTAATTTACATCATCATCAGCCCATTGTTGCATTGGTATTGTTATGGCCTTGCAATACAGGCTCGATTATGCCGCCTATTTTATTGTTTTGTCG
>CAIXIP010000010.1 GCA_903919535.1 uncultured Bacteroidota bacterium
CAGTTTGCGCGCGCAAGCACAACAACGGCTACCCCAAGCTCACATGGCAGCGCCGGTGGTTCTAGACCAGGTTGAGGCCGGTCGCTTGAGCATGGAGGCAACGGTCCAGCCGTCCAAGCAGGGCGTGCCGCTGAAGATTGGTTTCAGCCGCAATGTGCTGTTGGCAGAATTGTATTTTATTACTTCAATCTGCGGAATTACAAATAGACCACTTTGAAGACTTGAAAACCAAAATTCACCTTCCTGATCGAGAAGCATGCTGCTGATTTTTTCGGAATTAAAATATATATTTTTGGGATTACTTATTTTAAATACACCAAATGAGGATGTTGTCCACAAGTCTTTCCCGTCAGAAAAAATTGAATATATTCTGTCGTTCTTCTTTGGTAATTCAAAATCATAAAACTTATCGAAGTTATTTTCATCCATTTTATATATTCTGTATTTATTCTCCAATCTTTCTAACTCAACAAGTAAGTATAGATGGTTTTGATGTTCAATTAGCGTGCAACTTTGAGTGGTAACACCATCTGCTTGATTCGATTTGAAATGTTCGTGCTGCTTTGTTCTAATATCAAATTTTACAATGGAGAGGTCTCTGAATAAAAGGTATAAAGTGCCATGAAAGAATTTTAAAGCAATAATTTCTTCGCAAGGGTTTATTATATCATAGCTTGTTAAACTATCCCCGTTTTCGTTATATTCAATTAATCTGTTTTTATTATAGGTCCATAAATTGCATTTTTCGTCAAGCACAAACTGAGGGTAGGAGGGGTTGGCAGTTTCAAATTGTTTGATTATTTTAAGTGAATCGCCATCTACACGATAAATTTGTCCGAAAAAATTTTTGGCCCATAATCGTTGTTTAGAATCAATTTGCAAAAAAGAAGTACTTCTGGCATTTTGTTTAGAATTACTATACTGTTTATAGGTAAAGCCATCGTAACGATAAATACCTGCATCACAACCTATCCATATGTAACCAAAACCATCCTGAACAATTTTATACACCTCATTGGTAGGCAATCCATTTTCATTGCTGATTTGATAATAGACAGGATGCTGTGCAAAGCTATATAGAAAGGATAGAAGTAATATGACCACTAAAAAATGTTTCATCATCTTGTACTTAAATAAAAATGTCTCGATAATTAATCGAGACGTTTTTATAAACTTTAATTGTTTAATTTACTCAACGTGCACCACTAACCCTTTTAAATATTCTCCTTCAGGATGAAAAATATTTACGCAATGGTCGGGTGGTTGGGAAAGATGATGCAATACTCTTACATTCCTACCGGCTTCAATTGCAGCAGCCATAACTGTGCTATTGAAAGTGTTTTTATCAACTACTTGTGAGCAAGAAAACGTAAATAATAATCCTCCGGATTTTATTTGTTTGATTGCTTCATAATTCAAGCGTTTATATCCCATAATGGCATTGTGCTTTACGTTTTGATGTTTAGCAAATGCTGGAGGGTCAAGAACAATAATATCATAGGTGTTTTCACGATGTTTCAAGAAATCAAAAGTGTCAACGGCAAATGATGTATGGTTCTTTATGTTGTTCAATTCAATATTTCTATCGGTTAACTCAATGGCTTTTTTTGAAATATCAGTTGAGTGAACTTCTTTTGCACCATCATTTGCTGCGTATACAGAGAAACCTCCGGTATAACAAAAAGTATTCAGAACAACTTTGTCTTTTGAATAATGACCCAGTAATTCACGATTTTCACGCTGGTCGAGGAAGAATCCTGTTTTTTGACCGCCTTCCCAATCAACATAAAATTTGTGATTATTTTCCAATGCGATTGTTTCCATTGGTGAATCATCACGTTTCCATAAATAACCGTTTGGAGCTTTTATGGGAGCTTGTTTTGGCATTGTTTCTTCGCTCTTATCAAATACGGCTTTTAATTCATCGCCATAAATTTCCTGTAATGCTTTTACAAATTCATGTTTTATCAGATGCAATCCAATCGAATGTGATTGAAATACAGCTGTCCCATTATAATAATCAATAATGAATCCGGGCAAACCGTCACCTTCTCCAAAGCACAATCGATAGCAATTGGTGGCTGGATTATTTGTCAAATTTAATTGTGTACGAAAATCATATGCTTTTTGAATCTTACTTTTCCAGAAATTAAAATCAGGAATAACTTGTGTAAAAGAAAACATTCGTACAGCGATGGATCCAATTTGATAGTGACCCATTCCAAGAAATTCATTTTGCGCAGAATATACCTCCACAATATCACCCTCTTTTACTTCTCCACTAAACTTTTTAATTGCACCAGAAAATACCCATGGGTGAAATCTGTGTAAACTGTGGTCTTTTCCACTTGTCAAAATTACTTTGATGAATGTCATATCAATAAATTACAATTTTTCGCGAATTTACGAATTATTAAATAGGCTTTCTCTTCCATTAAATATTGATTAGTCAAAAGGCTTTAATCAGGCAAGAATAATTTGTTTTCGTTGTCATATGCCAGTTGATTATGGTCTAGCATCAATTGGATGGTACGAAGAATTTTATTTTCGTTAAAATCAGTTACACTATTTACCAACATTGTAAGCGGCATGGGATGAACCGAAAGCAATTGTATTATCTGAATACCGATATTCTCAAATTCATCTGTGTGCAAAGTTGTTTTATTTTCTTCCAGACATACATCGCATAAATTACATCGGTATGTATTTGTCTCTCCAAAATAAGCAAGTAAGATCTGACTTCGGCATTTGTGATTACTATCAGCATAATGGATAACGGCTTCCATACGAATGAGTGCACGTTTTTTTAGGAGTGAAAAATTTTCTTTCGAAAGCGTTAAGTTTTTCACATCGATACGTTCTTGCTCAAAAGTGAGTTGAGGTAACTCTGTTTGAATAGCGTAGGAAAGTAATTTATGCTGTTGCAAATAATTTAATTTTTTTATGATCTCATCACGTGTTGTGTTTGTTTTTTTTGCAAGATCCCATTCATCAATTTTTACGAAATTATCGAATAATCCGGAGTAGGAGCGAAGCAGTAGTTTGATGAAATTATCTAATGATGGATTTGTGATCTGAAACTTGTACAGATCTTCTCGGTTCAATTCCAGTTTTATTTTTGATGGCTGATGAAGTGCATCAGTCATTGAAATATAACCTTCTCGCTCAATAAATTTTAAGCTATTAAAAACAGTAATAGCATTTAATTTATAGGTGTCACAAAAAGCAGATATGTTAAAGTTGAATGTTATGCCAAGTCCTGCACCAGCCGCTATTTGATAATAATTAGCTAGCGCTTGATAGGTTTGTTTTATTTCTTCAATACTTGGAAATGATGTTTCAACATTGCGTTCCAAATCAATTTTATCTCCATTATTGTAAAGCAAAATGCCATACGATTTTTGCCCATCGCGCCCAGCTCGCCCTGCTTCCTGAAAGTATGCTTCTATTGAATCAGGTAGATCAATATGAACAACAAAACGAACATCAGGTTTATCAATTCCCATTCCAAAGGCATTGGTACAAACAATAATTCGGGTTTTATTATTCATCCAATCACTTTGTTTGTGGTCACGTGCAACGGAATCTAAGCCGGCATGATAAAAATCTGCAGATATAGAATTGCTTTTCAGATAGTTTGCGATATCCTGTGTTTTTCTTCGATTGCGAACATATACAATTCCCGTTCCGTGCAACTTATTTGCAATTTTTACAAGTCTTGCCAGTTTATCTTCTTCGTGTAAAACAACATAAGCAAGGTTTTTTCGCTCAAAACTTTTTTGTAAAACATTCGGTTTTTTAAAGTGAAGTTTTTCCTGGATATCTTTAACAACCTCTGGAGTAGCTGTTGCTGTGAGTGCCAATACAGGTACGTCAGGAAATAACTCTCTCAACAATTCAATTTTTAAATAGCTTGGCCTGAAATCGTAACCCCATTGTGAAATGCAATGTGATTCATCGATAGCCAATAAATTGATATTCATTTTTTGTAAACGAACTTTTACAATTTCACTTTCTAATCGTTCGGGTGAGAGATACAAGAATTTAATATTACCATACACACAGTTATCTAATGCAATATCAATTTCGCGTTTGTGCATTGCTGAGGTGATAGCAATGGCTTTTATTCCTTTACTCTGAAGGTTTTCTACCTGATCTTTCATCAAAGCGATTAGGGGAGAAACAACAATGCAAATACCTTCTTTTACTAAAGCCGGCACTTGAAAGCAAACTGATTTGCCTCCTCCTGTAGGGAGAAGTGCTAATGTATCATTTCCTTGCAGTACAGAATTAATAATATCTTCCTGCAGTGATCGAAACTGTTTAAAGCCCCAATATTTTTCTAATATTTCGTGAATGCTTTGCATATCTAATCTATACGAAGATAATAAATATCGGTAAATGAGAGAGAATGGACTTTTACAAATAAAAAACGCCCTGCATTAAACAGGACGTTTTAGAGCTAAATAGTTGTAATTAATTTATTGTAGAATTGTAATTTTTTTGACTGCTTTTTCTTTAGCTGTTGTTAATTCTATAAAATACATTCCTTCTGCTTCATTTGACAGGTCAATGTTATATAATCCTGATGAAATATTTGAAAGTGTTTTTGTCGAAATTACTTTACCTAAAATATTCATTGTTTTAATAGTTACATTTTGCGCGGTTTGTAAGTTAATGTTCAAATTGAATTCTCCCTTACCAGGATTTGGATATATGGAGAAGGAAGAATTAAAATCATTGTTGTAAATAGATGTTGTGTTTGTGATATTAATGTTATCAATGTACATTGCTTGTCCCCAACCACTTCTGTTTTCAAATGAAATACGCACGGCACTTTGTCCGGCATAAGATGATAGGTCTATAGTATCTGTTCTCCATTCGGATGCAGAAGGAACATAAGCACCAGTATTATTGGGTGCAGTAGCTAGCGAAGCGCCTCCTTTTGCATAAATTTGATTCCAGCTAGAGCCACAATCGTTAGAAGTTTTTACGAGTAAGGAATCAAAATATGTACTGTTATAACTGGCATAGGCTATATCAAAAGTTAATTTTATTGGTGCTGTAACACTTGAAAAATCTAAATAAGGTGTATAAATAAAATCACTTTGGCCGGAAATATCTGTTGTAATGTTATTATCCATTTTCGCACAACTGCTGCTTGTTCCATAACCTCCCGCACTTGTATATTGAACCCAAGTTTCATTTGCATCAGGATTTACAATACTGAAATTTGTAGATGGAAATGCGGCTTGAAAACTTTCTGTTTGTGGTATTAAGGAAACTGGTGAAGCAGATATTACACTAAAAGTACTTGAAGTACTGTCGTTTACTAAATTTTGTTCTATACTTCCATTTGGAGATGTGGTATAGGAAGTAAAGGTATGTGAAGCAACATTTAACCCTGTTAAAGCTGGTAATGTGACAGTTGCACTTTGATACGTATTTAAACTTCCTGTCCATGGAAATGTTTGAACACTTCCACCGTCAAGTTTATAATTGATGGTGCAAGATGTTAATGTTGTTGATCCATAGTTATGCACAACAATTTGAGGTGTAATAGATGTATTACATGTTGCTAAACCATTATTAGGTTCATTAATTGATTGAACCCCTGCGTCAAAAGCAAATGCAGGTGGTAATGCAAAAGGGTCATATCCATCTTGCGTTGTAATGCCTGTATTAGCAGGATCTAACCATACACTTAGTTGTGTTGCAGGTGTTCCGCCACCTAGCCATGATAAGGAGAATTTACCGTAAAAATCCCACATTTGAGATCCGCCACAGGCTGATGGTCCGCCATGCAACTGTCCTACAATTCTATGATTCTGGTCAAACAATGGAGATCCTGATGAACCAGGTTCTGTACATGCTGTTGACCATAATCCTGTTTTCCAATGGCTATCGGCCGGTGTGCCGGACCATGTATCTGAAGTACATGGAGTATTTGCTTCAGATATTTTTTTAATATCTCCGCTAGGATGATGAATCCCGATAGATGTTGTAGCTGCTATATCCACATTTGACCAACCATTAAAATACGGTGTATAGGATTGAGGAACAGTTCCTGAACTTAATCCACCTGTAATTTCAACCAAACAAAAATCAGAAGGAGCATTACGCGCCCTTAATGCAGAAGTACTAAGAGACTGAGCTGTTGAAGGAGAACTAGCTGGGTTACCACAACCTGGAGCTTCCCAGTTAAAACGGAATACCCATGTAGCCCAATCGTTTGAAGTAGAACAATGATTAGCTGTTAATACATAAGGTTTGCCATCCATAGGGACATCATTTACTAAAGATCCTGTGCAAAACTCACTTCCGCCAACAACTAAACAAACAACACCGCGTTTTTCATTTTGCCAATTTGCTCCTAATGGACAATTCATATTTACTTCGCAATTTCCTGATGTGCCAAAAGATTTTTGAGCAAACTCTAATACACCACGATAACCGTGTGTAACCCTAAATAAGTTCAACCGCCCTTGTCCTATAACCGCTGCAGGTTCATAATATTCTATAACGATAGCATCACCTGGAAGTAAGTCAGTTGCAAACATTTTTGATGCATCATTATTTTTTGAAGTAAATGCACCAATAACAAAGCTTTTATCGGCCGAATAAATAAATAGTTTAGCACCAACAGGAATATAAAAATCGTCAAAAGCAAGATTCATCGAAAGTGCATCGGTTGAACGGATTCCTAATTGCCAAAGCCTGTCGCCATTTGATAATGTGCTAAATGTTCCTGAGTTGTTCAAATTGAAATTAACGTAATGATTAAACCCAAATCGGAATGGTCCTTTGTTTTGATCATTAATATTGTCTTCTGCTTTTAAAGCGGCAACATCAACAACAGGCATGCTTTCAAATTTAATTGTTGTTGTTAGATTAAAATGTTTTTCGAAACTTATAGGCTTCCCGCCTTGACTAAGTTGTGCAAAAGCGTTGTTATAAAATACACCGCTTAAAATTATAAGGATTGATAGAAGTTGTTTTTTCATTTTTATAGATTTTATTGGTATTGAAATAGAAATTCCATTTCAACTATAAGTATACGAACTATTTTTTAGAAAAGCTATAAATGTTGAATACTGATGACTGTAATTTTATTATATATAATATCTACTTCCTTAAATCAATTAAAGAACATGTTTATTTCCACCGACTTTATTGATTTTTTGTCGCAAAAAGCGGTTTCGATTTTTTAATGAAATGCGCTGCATCAAAAAATGCAATCTTCTTTCTTTTACATAATGTTAAAATTTCTTACATCTGATAACTTCTAAAGTAATTAGGTTTGAGTATGCTATAAAACCAGGGTAAGTTTGTTGTAGAAATTAAAGCTATAACGCCATGAAAACATTCTACTCAAAAATAATCAGTATTATTCTAGTGAATATACTAATTAGCTTTTCCGCAAGTGCAATTACCGATGCATTAAAAGTGAAAATTTCTGATGGCACTTATACTGATGAGGCAGTAGTTCGTTTTTTGCCAAATGCGACAAATAATTTTGATGGCAGTTACGATGCCTGGAAAATGTTTAGTCCAAATGCTGCAGTTCCTGCTGTTTTTACAAATATTGACCCACAATCACATTTGTCAATAAATGCATTGCCCTCTTTCACCAAACAAACATCAATTGATCTTTATATTAAAGTAAGTACATCTGGCCCTTATACTATTCAATCTTTGGAGACTGGCACTTTTTTACAAGGAGTTAGTATCATGTTGGAGGATAAAATGACAGGTATAATATATAAATTTAGAAAAGGAAGTAGTTATACTATTAACTTATTTGCCAATACAATTGCTACTGCAAATCGTTTTGTTTTGCACTTCTCACCTCCAACCAATATTATATCTACAAATGTTACTTGCTATGGTTTAGCGAATGGGGCAATTACTGTAACAAAATCAGGTAATAGCAATTGGCAATACGAATTAAAAGATAATACTGGTACTGTAATTAATTCAGGAAACAATATTAATGAAATAACTACCATAACTGGTTTAAATGTTGGCACCTATTTTATTGAAACTACAAGTGCATTTACATCACACGATACTACAACTTTTGCCATCATTCAACCAAATGTTATAGTAGCTGATTTTGAAATTGACAGTGCAGGGAGCATGATCATTCCATATGTTCCAATTTTATTTCAAAATTATAGTAGTGGTGCATCTTCTTATACTTGGAATTTTGGCGATGGTGCAACTCAATCAACTCTTCAGTCACCGATACACCAATATTCTGCACCAGGCACTTATGTTGTAACTCTTACTGCATCTAACCTAACTTGCACAGTTACTTATAGCAATACAATTATTGTACACCCTTTCCTTACAACAAATGTAGGTTCAGTATCACAAGAACAAAATACTGTATCTGTTTTTCAGGAGAACGAAATGCTTGTGGTAAATTCACAAACTCAGTATCCTACGCTAATACAAATAAATATTTATAACACACTTGGACAAAATGTGTATTCATATTCACAAAATAATACTGTAAGTGTTTCTGAATCAGTTAATCTACCTGCAACAGGAACTTATTTTGTAAGTGTATTTGCGAATAATAATATTATCACAAAAAAAATAATTTATCAATCACGATAACTTTTTGAACTAAAATTCAATACAATGAAAGCTAACGTTTTATTTTCTCACAGAACATTGATCACTGTTATTGTAATAAATATATTTATTGCGATGCTTTTATCAAACAATATTTTAGGCCAAAATAATGTTTCTAATACCGTTTTGAAAAAAAATGACACCTGCAATTTGGTATCTTTTAGTGGAAAACGAGTGGAGCAAATAAATTATTTAAACTGTGTTATTAGGAGTTCTATCAAAGGATATTATTTAGTTTTGGAAAGATCTGTTGATGGGATAAATTATTTGCCATTTGAAATCAAAAAAGGACAGATTTCTCCCGGAAACCAGCTTTTGCAATTCTCTTTCATTGATGATTCATCAGCAATAACAACCACATATAAAATATGTGCATATATAATGTCTGTAACAAAAAATGGCGAGCAGAAGTATCTTAATGTATCCCAGAATTTATTTGGTGATAGTGAGAATACAATTGTTAAGATCAATGTATCAAAAAATGAAGATATTCAAGAATTGACTTCAAGTTGGAGATAGGTCTGTTCTAGTCCGTTATAAAAAAATCTTGTTCTTATAAAAATGAAATGCCATGCATAAATGCGGGCATTTTATTTTTGTACTGTATCGATTTTGATGAATTAATAAAAAATTGTTTAAGTAATAAGCTAAATTCTATTATAAGGACTTCATACTTTGTGTTAATGAATGCAAATAATTTTATACATTTGCTTTAGAAAAAAATTGTTTACAAAATCTATTTACTCTTTTTCTTTTTTTGAATATAAATTTAATTTTTAGAAAAAATGAAAATAAAACCACCAGCAACAAAGCACAAGTCAGTAATGATTATCGATGATAATGACATTGATAATTTTATTAATGAACGAATATTGAAGTCTTCATTATTTACTGAAAATGTATATGTTCATACGAGTGCTAAGAGCGCATTGGAGTTTTTGAAAAATCTGGAATCAGTAAAAGAACTTCCGAAGGAAATAATACCAACCTACATATTTTTAGATCTTAACATGCCGATTATGGATGGCTTTCAGTTTATGGAAGCTTTTCAGAAATTTTCTGCTGAATTTCAGGCGGCAATAAAAATCGTGATTTTGACCACATCTCTTAATCCAAGCGACCTAGAGACTTCCAAAAAATTCAAACAACACATCAAGTTTTTTTATAAACCACTCAACGAGGGTATGTTAAAGGATATTGAGTAAGGATGGATTTATTCAATTAAACTTGGGAGTGTAACGAAAACAGATGTTCCATGATTTTCTTCACTTTTTAATCTGACTTCGCCACCTAGTTTCTCAATTGTGTTTTTTACTATGTATAAACCAAGTCCTGTTCCATTCGTTACAGAAGTTGCTCGGTAAAACATGTCGAAAACTTTATCTTGTAATTCGCTAGGTATACCTATTCCATTGTCGGATACACTTATTCTTGCAACATTATCAATTACCGTAATGGTTATTAAAATAATTGGTTCAACTAAAGTAGATTCTCGCTTATATTTTATGGCATTATCAATAATGTTTTGTAGCACCGAATATAATAAGCGGCTATCTGAATGAAAAAATAGGGAATCAGTTTTTATTTTTTTTCTGAATATAATCTCTCCGAAATTAGGTCGATTACTTAAACTATCAATTATTTCATCTACAATTACTTCAAAATCAATTACGCTTACATTTAGTTTCCCTTGTGTTACATTAACAATATTGAATAGATCAATTAGAAGTTTATCCATTCTGTTAATGCTTGTGTCGATCATTTCAAAATACGATCTAAGTTCTGGTTGTTCGGTAATATCTTTTGCAAGTTTTATGAGCCCGGTTAAAGAAGCTAAAGGAGCGCGTAAATCATGAGTTGCTTTATACATAAAAGTGTTTAACTCATTTACTTTATAATTCAATTGTTGTTCTGTTTTTTTACGAGATGTGATGTCACGAGCAAATACAGAAACCCCTTCAACCTTTCCGTGCATTCGTATTGGATTAAAAGAAATGTCAAAACAATGAACTTTATCCCAAATGTTTTCTGTAACCTCTTCAGAAAAATGTTCACCTGAAAAAGCTCTGTCGTAAAAAGTTTTCCATTTGTTTTGCTCTTCAGAGTTCAAGTGATCGAGCATTGACATCCCAGAATAAAGAGTAAGGTGGTTTATGCTTTCAAAAGTTTTTTCACAAAGTTTATTATAAGAAGATAGTTTATAATCTTTATCAATGGACCAAATAGAGCTTATCGCATTTTCTAAAGTTGATTCTAATCTTGCTTTTGATTCTGTTAAATCATTTTCATGTTTTTTCTTTTCTGTGATGTCGGTAGCTACATTACAAATTAAATAGATGTTGTTGTTTTCATCAAGAATTGGGAACTTTCCTGAAAGGTAAGTGTGTAAACTCCCATCTGCCTGATGCACAACTACTTCTTCTAGTTCAATTAGTTTTTTTTCTTTTATTACGATTTTATCATTGGCTGTTACTATATCAGCTAATTGAGTTGGTAAAGTATCATACACTGTTTTTCCAATAAGCTGATCCTGTGAGAGATTATGTATCTTCTCAAATTGCTTATTTACCATTATATATTGACCTTCCAGATTTTTGATAATAACTATTGAATTAGTATTGTCTAAAAATCCTTTAAGCAAAAGCTGATTTTTATTTAATAAATCCTCAGATTTTTTTCGGGCGGAAACGTCTCTGGAACTAGTAATAATTCCTGCAGCATTGCCATGTTCATTTAAAGTATAGTTTGCCGCAACTTCCAACCAAATATAAGTGCCATCCTTGTTTTTATGTCTGAATTGCGAGAATTCTATTGTTTCACGTTTCAGCATGTTTTCCAGTCGTTTTTTCAAATAATCAAGATCATCAGGATGTATGTAATCAAATGCTGATGTGCCAATCATTTCTTCGGGGGTATAACCGAGTATTCGTGTTACTGAATCTGTAACATAAGTGCATTTTAAATCAAGAGTGTGAATGGTGATAATATCTGTAGAACATTGCGTCAAAAAACGGTATTTATTTTCACTTTCAGCAAGAGCAATAGTCAGGTTTTTTATTGACTCGTCAACTTGTTTTAATTCCTCTACATTTTTTTTGTGAGGTTCTGAAAAAATATTTTTTTTAGGATTTACGCCACTCATAATTAGTCGATAAATATTGTATTGAGTTCTTAAAATTAATAAATGAAAAATTGAATACCAAAAGATTTAACATTAAATAAGATTACAAAGTTTAAATTTCTTATCCTCTTAAAAAACATTAAAATGAA
>CAIXIP010000011.1 GCA_903919535.1 uncultured Bacteroidota bacterium
AACCGACCATCTCTTCCCCGATTGCATTTAGGGATTGCAAGCACTCACTTATTTTGAATCATCTATTCAATATACTTTCTACTCTTTTTCAATTCCAAAGATTAGCTGTTTCCCTCATAAAATTTTATTTCTATTTAAAGATATAAATCGATTTATGATAAATTATGGAGCACCTATGTTGCACCTATAACAAAAAAGGCTTTCAGAAAAATCTCTGAAAGCCTTTATTTTACTGGTGTGGAGAATATCGGATTTGAACCGACCACCTCTTGCATGCCATGCAAGCGCTCTAGCCAAATGAGCTAATCCCCCCTTTTTTACTTCCAAAATAGTTTAAAGGTATGCAAGCGTCCCGATAGCTATCGTGACAAATGAGCTAATCCCCCAAAAATTATCGTGCGAATATATTGTTAAATATTATACCACCTTCATATTGTGGTACACATTTGTAACATCATCATCATCTTCAATAGCCTCTAATAATTTATTTACTTCTTCCTCCTGCTCCTCTGTAACCTCAATATAATTTTGTGGTATGCGTTGCAATTCGGCACTGGTTATTTCTATTTTTTTATCTTCCAAAGCTTTTTGCATTCTGCCAAAATCAGTAAATGGAACAGAGATCATTAAATGCCCTTCTCCATCATCTTCCATTTCCTCCATTCCAAAATCAATCATCTCTAACTCAAAATCATCCAGGTTAATTCCAGCAATTGGAATTCTAAAAATCCCTATGCGTTCAAACATAAAATCTAAACTTCCTGAAACCATTAATTGACCTCCACGTTTATTAAAATAATTGCGAATGTTCCCAACTGTTCGAGTAGGATTATCAGTAGCTGTTTCAATTACTAATACCACACTATGAGGTCCTTTTCCTTCATACACAACTTCTTCAAATTCTTTATCGCTTTTTGTACTTGCCCGTTGAATTGCTCCATCAATATTTACCTTGGGCATATTCTCCGATTTTGCGTTTGCAATAATTGCACGTAAGCGTGAGTTGCTTTCAGGATCAGGTCCGCTGGCTTTAACAGCCATAGCTATTTCTCTTCCAATTTTTGTAAATGTTTTGCTCATATGAGCCCAACGTTTCATTTTGCGCCCTTTACGAAATTCAAATGCTCTTCCCATTTATAAGTTATTAGTTATCTGTTATTGAGTTATTAGTTATTGCTGTTCACTTTTCTTACCAACCATTATCACCATTTACTAAGCCTCCGATTCCACCCAAAATCCCACCTTCTTCTTTTCTTCCTGATGAACCATAAGCAACAATCTTAGCTGCCATTCTGCTTATTGGTAATGATTGTATCCAAACTTTTCCAGGTCCTGAAAGTGTTGCAAAGAAAACTCCTTCACCACCAAACAATGTATTTTTTATTCCACCTATAAATTGAATATCATAATTCACGTCCTTGGTGAATGCAACAATACAACCTGTATCTATTTTAAGCAACTCTCCCGGTTCAAGAACTTTTTCAATCACGTGTCCGCCACTGTGAACAAATGCCATTCCATCACCTTCTAGTTTTTCCATAATAAAACCTTCACCGCCAAATAAACCTGTTCCAAGTTTTTTCTGAAATTCAATTCCAATACTTACCCCTTTTGCTGCACATAAAAACGCATCCTTTTGGCAAGTAATTCTA
>CAIXIP010000012.1 GCA_903919535.1 uncultured Bacteroidota bacterium
TTCTTCAGGCACGCTGTCATTCAGACTTCAGTGAGCGCGGTCCTGTTGAGTTTGTCGAAAAGTGTGTGTATGCTTCTCCGCCCCTTCGACAAACTCAGGGTGACCTTCCCTCTTCGACATTTTAACACTTCGACTGATTCCCTTCAATAAATTTAGAACCCGCTTTTACTAGGCGTATTATTTCAACAATTCACCCAAAGCGCTATCAAATACAAGTTTTGCTTCAGCAACGGTCCCGAATGATTCTTCATCAATGATCATTTCTTTTCCTTTTACATCACCAAGGTATTCAAATTCAGCACGAGAATCCATCATCAAATCAATAAATTTATCTTCGTCTTCCTTTTTTACTGAAACAATAACTCTGCTTTGTGCTTCTCCAAACAAGAATGCATCTTTACGAATGGTTTCATCAGAACTAATATCGAAACCTAAACCATTAACCATAGCACTTTCAAGCAATGTAATAAACAAACCACCATCAGAACAATCATGAGCAGACTGTATGACACGTTCCCTGATAATTGTTTTTACCGCTTTTTGAACTTCAAATTCTTCATTTAAATCAAATGCTGGCGGAGGAGTGTTTTTTACTTTGTGATACGAGTATAAATATTCAGATGAAGAAATACAATTTTTCGAATACCCAACTAAATAGATCGAATCACCTTCATTTTTAAAACCAAGAGTCATGCGGTTCGACTTATCTTTTAAAACGCCTAACATACCAATTGTTGGTGTCGGAAAAACAGGTCCTTCGTATGAAGATTGATTGTAAAAACTAACATTTCCTCCTGTAACAGGTGTTTCAAATTTGATACAAGCACTGCCCATTCCTTTTATCGCACCAACAAATTGCCAATACACTTCAGGATTATAAGGATTACCAAAATTTAAACAATTTGTAATTGCAGATGGATCACCACCACTACAAACAATATTACGGGCAGCTTCCGAAACAGCAATAGCACAGCCTATTTCCGGGTCAGCATTTACATAACGTGCATTACAATCTACTTTTAATGCAATGGCTTTATCCGTTCCTTTAATGTTTACAATTGCAGCATCGGATGGTGCATTGGTACTCATATTAGCAGTTCCAACCATTGAATCGTATTGATTATAAACCCATTGTTTGGATGCAATATTTGGATGAGAAATTAAAAATTTAGAAACAGCAACTAGATCTGTGGGCTCTTCAACATTTTCAATCTTGAATTTTTTTGATTCTTTATAATAAGCTGGTTCTTTATAATCACGGTGATAAACCGGAGCTCCACCACCTAATACCAAGTCATGCGCTGGAACATCAGCTACTACTTCGTCACCAACAAAAAACTTAATGCGTTTTGAATCTGTTACTACTCCAATCATTGCGCAATTCAAATCCCATTTTTGAAAGATCTTCTCTACTTCTTTTTCTCTTCCTTTTTTCACAACAATCAACATGCGTTCTTGTGATTCAGAAAGTAATATTTCGAATGGTTGCATGTTCGCCTGACGGGTTGGAACGCGGTCTAACCAAATTTCCATTCCATGTTCACCTTTTGCACTCATTTCGGATGTTGAGCATGTGATACCTGCAGCACCCATATCCTGCATTCCAATAACAGCACCGGTTTTTATAACTTCTAAAGAAGCTTCCAATAATAATTTTTCCTGAAAAGGATCGCCTACCTGAACTGCAGGAAGATCTTTGGCTGAATCTTCGGTAATATCAGCAGATGCAAAAGTAGCACCATGAATTCCATCTTTACCAGTTGCAGAACCTACAATAAAAACAGGATTTCCAACACCATAAGATGTTGCAGAAGCTGTTTCACCTGACTTTACAATTCCCGCGCTCATAGCATTAACAAGCGGATTAACATTGTAACAATCATCAAAGAAAACTTCTCCACCTACAGTTGGAATACCAAAAGCATTACCATAATCACCAATTCCTTTTACCACACCTTTTACCAACCATTTTGTTTTCTCTAATTTGATATCACCAAAACGTAATGAATTTAATTGGGCAATTGGGCGAGCGCCCATAGTAAAGATATCACGGTTAATTCCACCAACACCTGTTGCAGCTCCTTGATAAGGCTCTAATGCGCTAGGATGATTATGTGATTCAATTTTAAAGCAACATCCTAAGCCATCACCAATATCAACTAAACCTGCATTTTCTTCGCCTGCTTCCGCTAAAATATAAGGTCCTTTTTTAGGCAGTTTTTTTAACCAAACAATCGAATTTTTGTAGGAACAATGCTCACTCCACATTACCGAAAAAATACTCAATTCAGTAAAATTTGGAGTGCGACCCAATATCACTTTAATTTTTTCATATTCATCGGGTAGCAAACCCAATTTTTGAGCTGTTTCAACTGTTGTTAATTCTTCTTTCGCTTCTGTAGACATACTGTTCTCTATTTTGTTGTATTTGATAATTATTCGTTCCTTTTTTGAAAACCCAAATTTACGCAAAACCGCCCGATTGAAAGGAATATTTTATTTTGAGTTTTCAACAGTAATTGAATTGTTATATTTGGAGAAAATTATATAAAAACACCTTGGAAATCCTTTTAACTATAACATACACAACACTTTTCATATTCATCATCCACAAGATGAAGTTTTTTGAAGTGGAAGGAATATCAAAAGGGTTCCTTTCAGGTATTTTTATTCTTAAAATATTTTTTGGATTATTGCTTTGGGCGATTTACACATTTTATTATACAGATCGCTCTACCGCTGACATTTACAAATATTTTGATGACAGTAAAATCCTAAATGACATTTTAAAAACAAATCCGATTCATTTCTTTAAAATTCTTCTTGGAATAGGAAATAATGCTCCCGAATTCGAACCATATTACGCGCAAATGCATTTTTGGGCAAGAAAAATTGACAGCAATATTTATAATGATAGCCACACGATAATTCGATTTAATAGCCTGGTGAGATTTTTCTCTTTCGGATACTACAACGTTCATACAGTATTTATTTGTTTTCTATCACTTATTGGTCTTACAGGAATTTACAAGACTTTTGCTATTTATTTGCAAGACAAAAAAACAGAATTATTATTTGTTGTATTTCTTTTACCATCAGTACTTTTCTGGGGTTCGGGAGTATTAAAAGAGGGGCTGATATTTTTCGCATTAGGATTATTGATCTATCATTTCAATAAACTTTTCAGCACCAAATCCATTTTTATCTGTATTGGAGTTGCTTTATTATTAGCACTTTCAAAGTTTTATGTATGGTTGGCAATTGTCCCCAGCCTACTTTTTATACTATGGATAAACAAAAGCAACACTTCGAAAGTGTTCTTGAAATTCATTCTTGTAATAATTGTGATTGGTGCTGTTGGCTTAAATATTGATCGATTTACATCCATTCAAAACCCACTCGTTACCCTTTCGCAAAAACAAATGGAATTCAACCAACTGGCATCTGGTAATTTAACGGATGCAAATAACAATCCGATTGCAGTTGCTAAAAGTGCAATTAAAATTAAAACGTTAGAACCCACTTTATATTCATTTGCAAAAAACAGCCCTCAGGCAATTATAAATACAATATTCCGACCTTATATCTGGGAATTAAAATCGCCACTGATGCTGATGGCAGGATTAGAGAATTTGCTAATTCTTGGATTTATTTTTCTCTGTCTCATTTTCATAAAACCGTTGACAGTGATCCGTTGGGAATATGTTTTATTTTGCATGTCATTCGTAATCATTCAACTTTTGATCATTGGTGAAACCACACCAATAATTGGTGCTATAGCAAGATACAAAGTGCCGGCACTTCCATTTTTGATGATCTCATTCTTATTTATGCTTGACAAAAACAAATTGTTAAAACGCATTCCGATTTTTGAAAAATTGCTTCGTTGATAATTTTTCTAAATTTGTTCATCACAAAAAATAATCATCTATGAATTTCAATAGTTTATTTCGCAAAAAATCAGTACACGATATATTAAAACAGGTTGAGAAAAACGAGGCTGAAGGTGGACATGGCGCATTGGGTAAACATCTTGGAGTTCGTGACCTTACAGCTTTCGGTATTGCGGCAATTATTGGTGCTGGTATTTTTAGTACCATCGGAAAAGCAAGTGCCGATGGTGGTCCTGCCGTAATATTTTTGTTTCTATTCACCGCTATTGCTTGTGGCTTTGCAGCCTTTGCTTATGCTGAATTTGCTTCTATGGTTCCTGTTTCAGGAAGTGCCTATACTTATTCTTATGTTGCATTTGGCGAATTAATTGCTTGGATCATAGGCTGGGCGCTTATCATGGAATATGCCATTGGAAATATTACTGTTGCGATTTCATGGAGCGATTATTTTACAGGATTACTTGATAGCCAAGGAATTCATTTACCGCAATGGGTTCAGATGGATTACTTAACTGCGTCAAAAGGGTTTCATCAGGCAACAGCATTGCTTCAAAGCGGAAAAACATTCGAAAATTTAGATGCCGGATTGCAATCTGCTTATACTGCCTGGACAAGTTCTCCTGCAATTGGATCCTTACACCTGATTGCTGACCTACCAGCATTATTTATTATTGTGGCAATCACAGCGCTGGTTTATAGAGGAATGAAAGAATCCAAAAATGCAAGTAACTTAATGGTTGTTATCAAATTGTGTATCATTCTTTTAGTTATTGCAGTAGGTATTTTTTATGTAGATACAAATAACTGGCATCCATTTGCTCCAAATGGAATTGGTGGTATTTTAAAAGGTGTTTCTGCTGTATTCTTCGCCTATATCGGATTTGATGCTATTTCTACAACAGCAGAAGAATGTAAGAATCCACAACGAGATTTACCAAGAGGAATGATGTGGGCTATTATTATTTGTACAGTTTTGTATATCATTATCGCTTTAATCCTAACAGGAATGGTCAAATACGACCAATTAAGTGTTGGGGACCCATTGGCCTTTGTTTTTGAAAAGTTGAATTTAAAATGGATGTCGGGCATTATTGCAGTAAGTGCTGTAGTTGCAATGGCAAGCGTTTTATTGGTTTTTCAAATGGGACAACCTCGCATTTGGATGAGCATGAGTCGAGATGGATTATTACCAAAAGCCTTTTCACGAGTTCATCCTAAATTTAAAACACCTTCATTCGCTACAATTGTAACGGGTTTTGTTGTTGCTATTCCAGCGTTGTTTCTGAACCTAACAATGGTTACTGACTTATGTAGCATCGGAACATTATTTGCTTTTGTATTAGTATGTGCAGGAGTTTTGGTAATGCAAAACAAAAAAGACATACCGCGAGGAAAATTTAAAACACCTTACATTAATTCAAAATTTATTATGCCTATTTTAATTATTGTTGCGGCAGTTTTATCATTTGCATATAACAAAGAAGCTTCCATTGCATTTCTTACAAATGAGAAAAAAATTAATGATGCAACCACAATTGTAACATCATTAAATGTGAAACAAATAAGTGATATCAAAGAACATCTGATGACAACCGATAGCGCAACTTTTGTTGCTAATAAAAATGACGTTGAAACATATATGAGCAGCATGGATGAAACAAAATATGCATCCTTAGTTCAGGCATTGCCAATTGGAGAAGAATTAAAATTCGAATCCGGTTTTAGTCTATTCAAACATAAGATTCCCATGTGGATATTTATTTTCATCTCATTTGGATTAGCCTTTTGGGCATTCAAAGAAAACCTTTCCTTAATACCATTGTTAGGATTAACAAGTTGCTTATATATGATGGCAGAATTAGGACTTTCCAACTGGATCGGATTTGGAATTTGGTTAATAACCGGTTTAATTATCTATTTCGGATATAGCAGAAAAAACAGCAAATTGAATAAAACAGCATAAAGACATGATCGCATTTATCACAGGAGCAACAGCAGGTATCGGACAAGCAACAGCCGAATTGTTTGCAAAAAACGGGTATAACATTATTATTACCGGACGCAGAAAAGAGCGTTTACAAGAATTCTCAGCAGAGTTAAAATCGAAATATAAAATTGATGTATTGAGTTTAAATTTTGATGTTCGCAATTTAAAAGAAGTTGAAGATGCAATAAATTCGATTCCAACTGAATGGAAAAAAATAAATGTATTGGTCAATAATGCCGGATTAGCTGTTGGCTTAAACCCCATACAGGAAGGGGTTGTTGATGATTGGGAAAGAATGATTGATACCAACATCAAAGGATTATTATATGTTACGCGCAACGTTTCACCAATAATGATTCAAAATGGTTTTGGACATATAATTAATCTTGGCTCAATTGCAGGCAAGGAAGTTTATGCAAATGGGAATGTGTATTGTGCCACCAAACATGCGGTGGATGCACTAAATAAAGGAATGCGAATTGACCTTTTACCACATAACATAAAAGTTACTGCCATAAATCCGGGAATGGTAGAAACAGAATTTTCAATTGTTAGATTTAAAGGAGATATTGATCGTGCAAAAAATGCATACAAAGGATTTCAGCCATTATTAGCTGAAGATATTGCAGAAACTATTTATTGGGTAGCTAGTCGTCCGGCACATGTTAATATTAACGACATAGTGATTATGCCAACAGTTCAGGCAAATGCAACAACCACAATCAAAAAATAATTTCTACAATATCTTTTACCGAATTGATTTTTGACATGAAGCTTCTGAACCGAATAAACAATAATTTTCACAACGCTAAAACTTTTTTATTTTTAGTTATATTAACTTTATCGACTACAATTTTTGCACAACAAGAAGTCTCTAATTACAAAGCAATTAAAATAAGACATCGCATCAGCGCAGGCCCTGTATTATCATTCTACAAAAACAACACCTTACATACGGTTAACACAAAAGCAAAAATTGGTTTTAATGCCGCATATAAATGCGAGATCGTTCTTAGTAGAAAAATAAATTTTTTAGTTGGGCTCGAATATATGAGCCAAGGATTAAAATTTAACGGATACTATTCAGCGCCTTATCATACTTATTTATTTGATCAAACGTTTTCTTATTCCCATGAAATAAGATTTCAGGAAGGGCAGCTACCGCTAGCTTTTAAAATTTCATTTAACTCGGAAAAAGATAATCGTTTTTCATCCTACTTTTTTATCGGTCCGGGCTTTAGGTACCTTTTAAAATCAACTGCGTTTATCGCATCTGATTCAACAGGATTAACTTTATTGGATGGAACTACTGACCTGACATTTGAAAATCATATTGTCGACAAACACTTCAATGCATTTTTACATGCAGGAATAGGCATTCAAAAGAATTTTCACGATACAGGCAAAGCAATATTTTTAGAATTCACATACAAGTATAATATTTCACGTTTACATTATGTAGGCAACAAAAACACAAACGATCTAGATATCAAAAATAATAGTCTATCTATTTGTTTTGGCCTGCGGTTCTGACAGCACCAACAATTTATTTAATTCAATTTCGTTATCTCTATAATGAAGCTAACAATAAAGATATCCACATTTCTATTTTTCATATTTATCAGCCCTAAATTCTTAGGCGCGCAAAATTCATGGGATGTAAAAACCCTTGAAAAAGCAAATACAGCAAAAAATATCAACTACTTGACCTCAGAAGAAAAAAAAGTTATTCAATATTGCAACTTAGTTCGACTCAACCCAAAATTGTTTTTAGAAACCTTTGCTAAAAGTTATTTAGATTCAACAAAAGAAAACAACAGCTACACTAAATCTTTAATTAAAACACTTAAATCTGCAAAAAGCAGTGATGCTTTATCTCCTTCAGAAAACCTCTATTTATTAGCAAAAGGACACGCTATCGATTTTGGAAAAAAAGGGAAAACTGGTCACGGCAATTTTGATAAACGTTTTATGAAAATGATACAAGAGTGCAATTGTACTGTTGGAGAAAATTGTGATTATGGAAACAATAAAGCATTGGATATTGTGATGAGCTTACTTATTGATAATGATGTACCTGATTTAGGTCACCGCATAAACATTTTAGACCCTCAATACAGAAACATTGGTGTTTCCATTCAAGCACATAAAAAATATGAATGGAACTGTGTTATGGATTTTAGTGGTGTGAGTTTAAAATAAATCTGCTAGTTCAATATTTATTTCTCCGCTCATTTGCGAGCTCTTATATCAATAGGTAATGAATTAAGCCGAACAATGAACTTATT
The DNA here is from genome assembly GCA_903919535.1 of uncultured Bacteroidota bacterium. Lineage (GTDB taxonomy): Bacteria > Bacteroidota > Bacteroidia > 2-12-FULL-35-15 > 2-12-FULL-35-15 > 2-12-FULL-35-15. The sequence continues at coordinate 8,169 of CAIXIP010000012.1, forward strand.
CCAATCCACAAGATTATATTTAATTTAAAACGATAAATTGCAATAAAAGAAATCACAACCCATAGCGTTGAAATAATATCCATTCCTTCAATAGAAATAGTTGCAGGAAAAACTACTGCTTTGCCAAGATAGATTGTAAGATTCAACACTACACCCACAACAGCTGCTGTTACCAGTCCGAGGATTTGTTTCACTGTTTTGTTTTCCTGCGTTCTTTCGATGATTGGAGCGCCAATAAAAATAAAAAAGAAACAAGGTAGAAAAGTATAAAATGTAGTAGTAACAAGCCCAAGAGTTCCCATCAATAAAGAATTTCCATAATGATTATGCCCAGCCATAAAACCAACGTATGCAAGCACCATAATCAATGGCCCAGGAGTTGTTTCACCTAAAGCAAGTCCATCAATCATCTGCAAATTTGTTAGCCAATGTAATTTTTCAACACTAAACTGTGCAACGTAAGGCAATACCGCATATGCACCTCCAAAAGTAACGAATGCTGCTTTTGTAAAAAAAACTGAAAGAGTTTTCCAAAACTCAAAATCTTTAATAAAAAAATAAAATAGTAACAATGGAATTACCCACAATCCAGAAGCTATAATTACTTGTTTCAAAAAACGGGCGAGTCGAAAACCACTATCTGGATTAACTGTATTTCTATTCAAAAAATAGTCATCTTCAATTATAGATTTTTGTTCAGTTTTTTTTCTTTTTGAATCGAAAACTTCTGGAATTAATTTCCGAGTAATTGCTGCAACAATAATGGCTCCGATAATTATAAGCGGGAATGGAATATTAAAAAAGAAAATGCAAACAAAAGCTGCAATGGCAACAAAATAATGAAAGGAACTTAACAATGATTTTTTACCTATTTTGAACAACGCCAGAATAACAATAGCAATCACAGCTGGTTTTAAGCCATCAAACATTGCATAAATCCATGGTATATTTCCAAACGTAACATAAACAAAACTTAAACCAAGCAGAATAAACATTGAAGGTAGCACAAAGAGAATCCCCGCTAAAAAACCACCGAGCCTTCCATGTAACAACCATCCGATATATGTTGCAAGCTGCTGCGCTTCAGGCCCCGGCAATATCATACAATAACTGAGTGCATGAAAAAACTTGCTGTCGCTTATCCATTTTTTTTGTTGAACAAGATATTCGTGCATAATTGCAATTTGTCCTGCAGGCCCCCCGAAGCTAATAAAGCCAAGTTTAATCCAAAACTTTAATGCGTCTTTTAGTGAAGGTTTTTGTGGCATAAATTTGATCACTGTGTTAATGCTTTTTTAAAAACTTCCAATACGCGTTTGCGCGCATAATCATGCTCAACAATTGGTGACAAATAATCGGGATTAAAATTTTTGATCCATTTTTTTATGTAAATCAAATCTTTATCGAATTTTTTCAATTGTTCTGATGGATTAAAAACTCTGAAATAAGGAGCTGCATCACAACCGCAACCAGCTGCCCATTGCCAATTCCCGTTATTGGAAGAAAGTTCATAATCGAGAAGCTTTTCTGCAAAATACGCTTCCCCCCAACGCCAATCGATCAATAAGTGTTTTGTCAAAAAACTTGCAACAACCATTCGCACACGGTTATGCATTAAACCTGTTTCATTTAACTCGCGCATTCCTGCATCAACCATTGGATATCCCGTTTCCCCTTTACACCATAAATCAAACTCTGCTTCATTATTTCTCCAAGGAATATTGTCGTATTTCTTTTTAAAACTTCTTTCAATAACATATGGAAAATGAAAAAGTATCATCATAAAAAATTCTCTCCAAATAAGTTCATTCAACCACTGCTCATTTAGTTCACTTGCTTTTTTGACAAGCGATCTGACACTTATTGTTCCGAATCGTAAATGAACGCTCATTTTACTGGTTCCATTAATAGCTGGAAAATTTCGTGTTTGATCGTAATTACGAATTATTTTTTCATCAATTTTTATAGACGGAAAAGTTGATTTTATGTTTTCAAAACCAATATCATTCAAAGAAGGAAAAGGAAAAGGTTTTGTTTTATGGAGACGATTCAATAAGCTTTCACTAGTAAATAATTCAATTTTTTGTTCCTTAAGCTTTTGTTTCCAGATCTTCGAATATGGAGTAAAAATAGTATATGGTGTTCCATCAGATTTCATCACTTCTGATTTTTCAAAAATAACCTGATCTTTAAATGAATGAAATAAAATATTTTTTGTTTTTAGAAATTCTGAAATTTTTAGATCGCGGTCTATTGAAAATGGTTCATAATCATGATTGCAAAACACTTCCTTAATATTAAAGTTTTTGCAAATCTTTTCAAAAACATTTATAGGTTCATCATGCGACACAAAAAGAGACGAACCAAAATTTATTAGCTCCTTATTTAATTGCCCTATCGTTTGATGAATGAATGCAACACGTTTGTCCTTTTTTTCAGATAGGTTGCCAAGAATGTTTTTATCAAAAATAAAAACAGGAAGCACATTATCCGATTTTTTCAATGCTTCACAAAACCCATGGTTATCATCTAATCGAAGATCTCTCCGAAACCAGAAAACTGTAATTTGTTTTTTAGTATTACTCAATTTGTGGAGTTTTTTGAAGCTTACTTATATCGAACCCTTTTTCTTTTAAACGAGAAATAATTAGTTGATAAACACTTTCATCCATTTTGGGAGAGCGAGAAAGTATCCATAAATATTTTTTGTTTGGATGACTAACTACAGCAAAACTATAATCTCCGGCCAGATCAATTATCCAATATTTTGCTTTGAAAGGCCAAAAAAATTGAACTTTCAACTTTGCATTTCCAGAATTTTTCTCAACAAACGCTTTCCCTTTGATATAAGCTTGTTTTCCTGTAATACTATTTTTATTGCATCTGTTCTCAACAATAACATATCCTTTTTCACTCATAGTATACTCGGCTGTAGTGCAATGACAACCTTTTTGAAAGGTTTGAGGATAAGAGGCAATTTCATACCACTTACCTAAATATTTATTTAAATCAACAGAAGAAACAGTTTGTAAGGTTTGAGATTTAATATTAGTAGTTGTCATGATAATTAATATTATTACTAGTTTAAAGTGTTTGTAGCTATTCATTTCTTTACAATAAAGCTATTTTCATTACAATTAATTTCCAAGTTTAAACCCCAAACTACTTCCCTTTGCACGTTGATTTTCTATAATAAATTCTTTTACATCACTTAAAACTAAGGTTTGCAAGTGTTCTAAAGTTCTTTCAGTTGAAGTCATTTCTGCTAATCGCAAATTTTGATTTTTAACCGCTTCAGCAACAACTTGTCTAACAGTTCTTGCATTACCAAAATGTTTATCTCGATTAGTATAAATAAGATTGAAATATTCTTTTAAGTGTTCTTCTGCTTCTGTGTTAGGTGTAATTTTTTCTTTTGCAAGAATTGAAAGTGCTATCAAATACATTTCATCCGCTGAATAATCTAGGAACTGAAATGTTCTGTCAAATCTGGATTTTAAACCTGGATTTGATTCAACAAATTCATGCATATTATCAGGATAACCAGCTACAATAACACCAAACTGTCCGCGCAGATCTTCCATACGTTTTAAAATTACCTGTATTGCTTCTTGCCCAAAATCATTTCCAACACTCTTATTCGCTAAAGCATATGCTTCATCAATAAATAATATTCCACCTTGCGATTCATCAACTTTTTCTCCAGTTTTAATTGCCGTTTGCCCAACCCAACCTGCAACTAATTCTTCTCGGTCAACTTCCACAACATGACCTCGTTCCAACAAACCAAGCCCCTTATATATTTTCGCAACTATGCGTGCAACGGTAGTTTTCCCTGTCCCCGGATTTCCTGTAAAGATACTATGTAATGAAAACTTATTCAATACATCCCTTCCTGTTTCTTTATAAAAACGAACTAATTTCACCAACTCATTGATCTCTTCTTTGATGTTGTTCATTCCTGTAAGAGCATTCAACTCAGCTAACCCTTCTTTTAATAGTTTTTCATTTACATCTAGCTTCAATTTCTTTTTACCACGGCCTTCAAATACCTTTTCAAAATCGACAAGCTCAATTGTTGAAAGAATTTCGTTTGATAATTCTGCCACATTTGATAGATTCATTAAGCGCAAACCCAGATTCATTTTAGCTTCATCGATGATTGAATAAACAAACCGTGCATTCCCAAATGCCTTATCTCGGTTCCGATAAGCCTCAATCAACATCTCATCTAAAAACATTTTTGCTTCAGAAGTAATCGTTACTCCTTTTTTCTTACTCGCCAAATCTGCGATTAATAACATTTCTTCCGGTAAATAATCTTCAAATTGGAAATACTGACTGAAGCGAGATTTTAAGCCAGGGTTTGAATCAATGAAACTTTGCATCTCTTTCGGGTAGCCTGCACACATAATAGCAATGTCACCAGTCCCATCGCTCATCTCTTTCAGTAATATTTCCAACACTTCCTGTCCGAAATCATTCGAATCTTCCTTTGCTCGAGTTAATGAATATGCCTCATCAATAAATAAAATTCCTCCTTTAGCTTCTTCTATTATTTTTTTTACTTTGGGAGCTGTTTGTCCGATGTATTGAGCCACCAGATCAGAACGATCAACTTCTTTCACATGACCTTTTGAAAGCAATCCCATTTTGTTATATAATCGGCCTAACATATTTACTACAGAAGTTTTCCCTGTTCCCGGGTTTCCTGTAAAAATGCTATGAAGATTTATTTTTCCAGCATCATCAAAACCTTTTTCTTTTCTTAGTTTAATAAAATTGATATAATTAATATGGTTTCGAATATTCTTTTTCACTTCATCCAACCCAATCAATTCATCAAGTTTAGCCAGTAATTGTTCAATGGTTTCTTCATTCACAATATCATTAATAACAGTTGACTGCACATTTGTTTGTTCTGCAATAGAAAATGGCTGCAAAACACCTTCTTCGCTTGTTTCACTCATTTCAAAGGGAAGCAACGCAACCAAAGTATCCATAAAAACAATTTCTACTGTATACTTATCATCCTTCCAGGTACCTGCGGATTCGCTCCCCCAAGCCCCTTCAAACGTAAAAATTAATTCCTGACTTCCCTTTTCGATAAAACCTGTTCGTATACTTTGCCCTTTAGGTTGACCTGCATCATCACAAAAATTAAAGAAAAATTCGTAGTTCCAATCTTGATTGGTTTTAGTCTTAATTTTGAACTCTACCCATAAATATGGCGTCTCATTGCGATTGAGTTTTTTGAAATACGTTCTATCCTTAATGTTCCACCCGTCAAAAGGGCCAGGATATAATTTAACAGACTCAACGGTAAAATATGGATTCGATATGGTTGAGACTTTTCCAACATCTTCCACAAAATATTTTTTTGAGCCCACCAACTCCCCATCAATATATGCCTCCCATAAATACCCCCCCTTAAACCAATAGGCTCCCTCGTTAGGAGTTCCCCATCCATCTCTCACAAACACAACATTTTCATCCATTTTTATTTCACGTGAAGATTCCAAACAACATAATTCGGTTCGCGCATTTCCAATCAATGAAAAAGCTTTGAGAGTAATTTTCGCATTCCAATCCTGCTCGTCAAATAACTTATTGTAAAATGAAAATTCGGTCCGCAAATAGGTTGTTTCCATCCTATCAAAAACAGTACGATATTTTTTAGTTGAATTTGCCATCCATTCATCTGAGGAATAGACCTTCATTTCCTTGAACTTATATTTTTGTGACATTCGAATATAATTTTATCTTTTCTAAAAATAAATTAAAAAAGAGAAGCTTTCATAAATGTTTAAAAATAAAATTCTTGTAGTACAAAGAAATTGTTGAATGAGTAATTTCCAAAAACAACTCATCACTTTTCATTGAGTAAAAGTATTAAGTGATATAATACAAAAAACCCGCTACAAGGTTGTATCGGGCTTTCCATTAATTAGACAAATCTCTCTCTAAACTAAATCTAATTATTAATAATTGCCTTGGGCAATAGCTGGTAATGAAGGATTTGTTGTTGACCCTTCTTTAAATAATACGTTATCGATATAAATTTGTACTTGAACAACTTTATGAGATGGAGCTACATTTGAAGCTTCAACCGAAAATAAATGCCCTGAACTAAAATTAAAATTCACGACTGATGAAGTCCTGGTCATCGTTTCAGATTGCATTTCCATAACACCACTTGTGTTAGGAGCCAAATAATTTACGTTTACATTACCTGACTCACACTGAATACGATATTCTACATTAATTGTTTTTGGAGCAATTGGATCTTGAGGAGTAAGCTTCTCCTCTTTTTTACAAGAAGTAGTGAAAACACTTACTAATACAACAAAAGAAAGGAGTAATTTCTTCATTTTTAGCTTTTACTGATATTAATTCGAGTACAAAAGTAATGTTTTTTTCTCAAAAAGCAAATATTTGTCGTTCTATTTTAGTTTTTTGCCGACACAAACACTATGAACATCGACAAAGACTATTCATAAGCATTTCAATCATTTTCCTAGTAAAGTGTTGAACGTCCATTCTGCATATTAGTTACATATCAATTTTTCAGACAATCGAAGCCTCTTCAGTTTACTCATTCATTACACCTTTTAATTTTTTATAGGCATCGTTAGTTTCTTTTTTCATTCGATCAACTATTTCCTTACAAGAAATAATATCGTGGATCAACTCAACACTTTGTCCCGCACACCATAATGTTTGATAATTTCCGGGCTTCACGGATTGTTCCATTTTTTTCATCCCACGAATTTGAACCAACATTTTAAAATATTTTTTTGTAGTTGAATTTTTTGAAAGCATTTTTTCCAGCCAGTTTTGCTTAAGCCCAATTTTTTGTGCGAATGGGGTATTTATAATTGTGCAAGGTGTTCCTGATATTTTTTCAGTCAATACAATATCGCTCATTTTTGAGTCAACTATTGATTTTTTATATTCATCATTCACTGATGCTTCAGTACATGCAATAAAACGAGTGCCGATGGAAACGCCTGTAGCGCCTAAAGCTAACATTGATAATATTCCATCACCTGTAGCAATTCCTCCTGCAGCAATTACTGGTGTATTAGGAAATGTTAGATGCAAAGAAGGAATTAATATTTGTAAAGGATTTGGTCCTGCATGCCCCCCTGCTCCTTGGCCCACTGCAATAAAACCATCACAACCCAAATCAAAACACTTTTGCGCATGTTCAATATTAGTAACATCACAAAACACTTTTGCTCCATAACTATGAGCTTGTTCAATTACTTGTTTGGGACTACCTAGTGAAGTAATATAGTAAGGCACTTTTTTTTCAACACATGTTTTCAAATGCTTTTCATACAAAGGATTACTGCGTTGTACAATTAAATTCACACCATAAGTACCATTTACACTTAACTTACCTTTTTCTGTATTTAAATTATCTAAAACTTTTTCCAATTCACCATCTTTACGATAATTTAAAGTTGGAAATGTAGCTGCAATTCCGCTTTTCATTCCGGCAATAATCATTGCTTCATTGCTCACCAAAAACATTGGTGCCATTATGATTGGGAAATCGATATTTAAAACAGTTGTAAGTTGAGTTTTCATTTCTTGGAAAAAATTTAAGTGATAAATCGGTAAATTATTTTATTTTTGGAAATGTAAAGGTACTATTTTGATAGATTGAATTAAAAATGAATCTTCTGAAAAAAATTAAATAAAAATACTTATGGCTATAACACGTGTTTTCGAAATCATCCCACAATTACTTGAAAAGTATAATAAACCAAATGCTTTAGCTGCTAAGGAAAATGGGGAATGGAAAACATATTCAACTCAAGAATTTGCTGACACTGTTAATTATTTAAGTTATGGTTTATTAGGATTGGGAATTGAAAGGGAAGACAAGATTGCTATCATTTCAAACAATCGCCCTGAATGGAATTTCACCGATTTTGCTTGTCAGCAAGCTGGAGCTGTAAGTGTCCCTATTTATCCAACCATCAGCGAAGGAGATTTAAATTTTATTTTAAATGATGCCAAAGTAAAATACATTTTTGTTTCAAGTGCCGATCTATATAATAAAGTAAAAACAATTGCTGCAAATGCACCAAGCGTAAAAACAATATATACATTTAACAAAATAGATGGAGCTAACCATTGGACTGAATTACTTGAAGCTGGCAAAAACAATCCGAAAGTAAAGGAAGTTGAGGCAATAAAAAGTTCAATAGGGCCAAACAATCTTTTGACGATTTTATATACTTCCGGAACAACAGGAAACCCAAAAGGTGTAATGCTTTCCCATAATAATTTACTAAGTAATTCTATTGCAACCCAAACACTTTGTCCTTTTAAAAGTCATTGGAAAGCACTGAGTTTTTTACCACTCAATCATGTGTATGAACGCATGCTTACCACCTTATATTTATATTTAGGAATCTCCATTTACTATGCCGAAAGCATTGAAACGATTGGCGCTAACTTAAAAGAGGTGAAACCAGAAGTGTTCTCAACTGTTCCTCGTTTGTTAGAAAAAGTATATGATAAAATTGTAGCTACTGGATCTGAACAAACAGGAATAAAAAAGAAATTATTTTTCTGGGCTCTTGATTTAGGCTTACGTTATGAACTAAATGGTGCAAACGGCTGGTGGTACGAATTCCAACTAATGATCGCTAATAAATTAATTTTTTCGAAATGGCGTGAAGCCTTAGGTGGAAACATTGTAGCTGCTGTATCAGGAGGAGCTGCATTACAACCACGATTATCTCGCGTATTTAATGCAGCAAAAATAACTGCACTTGAAGGTTATGGCTTAACAGAAACATCACCTGTAATTGCAGTGAACAATTTTAATCCGAATGGAATATGTTTTGGAACAGTTGGCCCTGTGATTGATGGTGTTACTGTTAAATTTGCCGAGGATGGAGAAATTTTAGTTAAAGGTCCTAATGTGATGCTCGGATATTTTAACCGTCCGGATGCTACTGCAGAAGTTATTGATAGCGAAGGATGGTTTCACACAGGTGATATTGGAGAATTAAAAGATGGCCGTTTTTTAAAGATCACTGATCGCAAAAAGGAAATCTTTAAAACATCAGGAGGGAAATACATTGCTCCAGTAATGATTGAAAACAAAATAAAAGAATCACCCTTTGTAGAGCAAGTTATGGTAATTGGTGAAAATCAAAAATATGCCTCTGCACTAATTGTCCCAGCATTTGCATTCCTAAAAGAGTATTGCAAGCGAAAAAACATCGAATACAAAAGCAACGATGAAATAATAAAAAACATCGAAATAAAAGCAAGAATTTTAGCAGAGATAGAAAAGGTAAATTCCGAATTGGCTCAATACGAAAAAATTAAACGTCCGGAATTAATTTCGCGCGAATGGACCATTGATAAAAATGAAATGACCCCAAAACTTTCACTAAAACGTAAAGTAATCATGGCTGCCAATAAGGATTTAATTGAAAAGATATATGGTGCTGAGTAAAACAATTAGATTTTCATTTTACCAATTAAATTTTGGGCTTAATAACCAACGAGTTCTTAATTATTGGAAACATTAGAATACTTTTCACTGTTGCGAAAAAGCACGAAACTAAAACAACATAGCCCTCAAAAAATATTTTTGTGTTGATTGTCATTAATAAGAATGATAAAAATCATACAAATCTCCTAAAATTTAAATTTACTTGCACCATAATAAATATTTTTTATTATGCTTGCATAACATATTTATTTTTTCATATATTTGCTCCTGAAATGGAAAAAAAGCACACAGAAACAGTCGATTCTAAACTAAAGACTTCATGGCAAATAATCAGTAGAATGTATAATGCAGAAGCGATACAACATGGCGGAACAATTGCAATGGGTTACTTTTTATTGAATATTGATAGTCAAGAAGGGTCATATGCTTCAGATATTGCACCAAAGCTTGGAATGGAAAGCACATCACTTTCCCGAATCATAAAAACGCTGGAAGAAGAAAAAATGATCATTCGCAAAACAGATAAGACAGACAAAAGAAAAGTGAAGATTATTCTGACAGAAAAAGGGAAAGGAAATAAAGACCTAGCTAAAAATATAGTTCGAAATTTCAATAAATTAGTTGAACAAAAAATAGGAAAAAAAAGAATTGAAGATTTCTCTGCTACAATAAATCAAATAACAAAACTTGCTGAAGAAAGACATAAACAAATAAAATTAGGTTAAAACATATATATTATGAACAGAACAATAAAAAAAGTTGCAGTACTAGGTTCCGGTGTTATGGGAAGCCGTATTGCCTGCCATTTTGCAAACATTGGTATTGAAGTTTTATTACTTGACATTGTACCTAAAGATGCAACTGCTGACAAAAAATCACGCAATAAAATTGTTGATGATGCATTAACATTTGCATTAAAATCAAACCCTTCTCCTATTTATCGTAAGGCTTTTGCTAAAAGAATTACCACAGGAAACTTTGATGACAACATGAAAGACATCGCAGATTCCGACTGGATCATTGAAGTTGTTATCGAACGATTGGATATTAAAAAACAAGTATTCGCTAAAGTAGAAATGTATCGTAAACCTGGAACATTAATTACTTCCAACACTTCTGGCATTCCTATTCATTTAATGAATGAAGGACGAAGTGAAGATTTCCAAAAACATTTCTGTGGTTCTCACTTTTTTAACCCTCCACGTTATTTACGTTTATTAGAAATTATCCCTACACCGAAAACATCACCTGAAGTTATTGACTTTTTAATGCATTATGGTGAATTGTATTTAGGCAAAACTACTGTTTTATGTAAAGATACACCTGCTTTTATTGCCAATAGAATTGGGGTTTATGGTATCATGAGTTTATTTCACATGGTAGAAAAAATGGGGTTAACTATTGACGAAGTTGATAAATTAACAGGTCCTGTTTTGGGTCGTCCTAAGTCTGCAACTTTCCGAACATGCGATGTTGTAGGGTTAGATACATTGGTTCATGTTGCTAATGGCGTTGCGGATAGCTGCCCAAAAGATGAAGCAATTGAATCTTTTAAAATTCCAGGATTTGTATCCAAAATGGTGGAGAACAAATGGCTTGGAAGTAAAACAGAACAAGGGTTTTTCAAGAAAGCTAAAGGAGCAAATGGCAAATCAGAAATTCAGTCGTTGGACCTTAAAACACTTGAGTATAAAACTTCTCAAAAAGCAAAATTTGCAACATTAGAAGCAACAAAATCAATTGATAATTTACGTGATCGCATGAAAGTGTTAATTGCTGGAAAAGACAAAGCAGGTGAGTTTTACCGTGCTTCTTTCTATGGCTTATTCGCTTATGTAAGTAATCGCATTCCCGAAATAACAGATGAGTTATTTAAAATTGATGCTGCTATGAATGCAGGATTTGCATGGGAACTTGGCCCATTCGAAGCATGGGATGCACTTGGTGTTTCAGAAACTGTAAAAGCTATGGAAACCGCAGGAAACAAACCTGCACAATGGATCTTTGATATGCTTGCAAGTGGCGCAACAACTTTTTACAAAGTAGAAAATGGAAGCAAAAAATATTACGACATTCCAACGAAAGCATACAAAGTAATTCCTGGTACTGAATCATTTATTTTATTAGATAACATCCGTGCAAATAAAACCGTTTGGAAAAACAGCGGTGCAACTGTTACAGATATTGGCGATGGAATATTGAATTTAGAATGGAATACAAAAATGAATTCTATCGGTGGAGAAGTAATCGAAGGAATCAATAAAGCAATTGCTATCGCTGAAAAAGATTTCAGAGGATTAGTCATTTCAAATGAAGGAGCAAATTTTAGTGCGGGCGCAAATGTGGGAATGATATTTATGATGGCAGTGGAACAAGAATATGATGAATTAAATTTCGCAATCAAAACATTTCAAAATACAATGATGCGTGTTCGATACTCTTCTATACCTGTGGTAGTAGCACCTCACAACCTTGCTTTAGGTGGCGCTTGTGAAATGAGCATGCACTCTGACAGAGTTGTACTTCATGCAGAAACATATATGGGATTAGTTGAGTTTGGTGTAGGATTGATTCCCGGAGGTGGCGGAACAAAAGAGTTTGCGGTTAGACTATCTGATGAAATAAGAGATGGTGATGTTGAATTAAATAGTTTCCGTGATCGTTTTTTAACAATCGGACAAGCAAAAGTTTCAACCTCTGCCTATGAAGCATTCGACTTAGGATACTTGCGTAAAAACAAAGATGTGGTAGTTCTTTCACGAAATCGTGTGTTGGCAGAAGCAAAAGCAAATTGCATTGAAATAGCTGATGCAGGTTATACACAACCAGCTGCGCGAAAAGATATTCGTGTACTAGGGAAACAGGCACTGGGCTTGGCTTATCTTGGAGCAAACTCAATGATGTCAGGGCATTACATTAGCGAACATGATGTAAAAATTTCACAAAAAATGGCTTATGTACTTTGTGGTGGAGACCTATCATCTCCTACTTTAGTAAGCGAACAATACTTATTAGATCTGGAACGTGAAGCATTTTTATCGCTTTGCGGAGAACGTAAAACATTGGAAAGATTACAAAGTATTATTTCCGGAGGAAAAATTTTAAGAAATTAATAATTCGATTTGAGAATTAAAACATCTCCTATCTAAAATCAAATAAATATGAATGCATATATAGTAGCAGGTTTCCGTAGCGCAGTTGGCAAAGCTAACAAAGGCGGATTTCGTTTCACTCGTCCTGATGATTTGGCATCGGATGTTATCAAATATTTAATGGCATCTGTACCAAATGTTAATCCTGATCAAGTGGATGACGTTATTGTTGGCAATGCGATGCCAGAAGCTGAGCAAGGTTTAAACATGGGAAGATTAATTTCTCTTCTCGCACTTAATACCGACAAAGTTCCGGGAATGACAGTAAACCGTTATTGTTCTTCAGGTTTGGAAACAATTGCTATCGCTGCAACACGAATTCATTCAGGAATGGCAGACTGCATCATTGCCGGTGGCGCTGAAAGCATGAGTTTAATTCCAATGGGTGGATGGAGAATTGTACCACATGCAGGAGTTGCTTTGGCACACCCTGATCACTACTGGGGAATGGGATTAACGGCAGAGGCTGTTGCAAATGAATACAACATTAACCGTGAAGATCAAGATGCATTTGCATTTAACTCACATCAAAAAGCAATTAAAGCAATTAAAGACGAAAAATTCAAAAATGAAATTGTACCTGTTAAAATCTCTGAAACCTACGTGGATGAGAACGAGAAAAAGAAAACGCGCGAATTTATTATTAGTGCCGATGAAGGTCCGCGTGCTGACACAACCATTGAAGCGCTCGCAAAATTAAAACCTGTATTTGATGCTAAAGGAAGCGTTACCGCAGGAAATTCTTCTCAAACAAGTGATGGCGCAGCTTTCGTAATGATTGTTTCTGAAAAATTTCTTAAAGAAAATAATCTAAAGCCAATTGCACGTATGGTAAGTTATGCTGCAGCAGGCGTTCCACCTCGTATCATGGGAATTGGCCCAGTAGCTGCTATTCCGAAAGCATTAAAATTAGCTGGATTAAATTTAAATCAAATCGATCTGATTGAATTGAATGAAGCATTTGCTTCTCAATCATTAGCTGTTATCCGTGAATTAAAATTAAATCCGGAAATCGTTAACGTTAATGGTGGAGCTATTGCATTAGGCCATCCATTAGGTTGTACAGGAGGAAAATTATCGGTGCAACTATTCAATGAGTTAAAACGAAGAGATAAAAAATATGGTATAGTTTCTATGTGCGTAGGAACAGGACAAGGTGCTGCAGGGATATTTGAAATGATGTAGAACTAAAAACTTTTAAATAATAATATTCATAATATAAAAATCCAACACCCAATATGTCAACAACAACTGAAACAACAACTTTAAAAGGAGGCGAATTCCTTATTAAAGAAACCGAAGCAAAAAATGTTTTTATTCCTGAAGAATGGAATGAAGAACAAAAAATGATAGCACAAAGTTGTCATGATTTTTTAGCACAACACATTTGGCCAAATCTTGACAGAATTGATGCACAAGAAGAAGGTTTGATGCCAGATCTATTAAACAAAGCCGGAGAGCTTGGTTTATTGGGAATTTCAGTCCCCGAAGAATTCGGGGGATTCGGAAAAGATTTTACTACTTCAATGTTAGCAACAGAAATACTTGGTGCCGGACATTCTTTTGCTGTTGCAATTTCTGCACACACAGGAATTGGAACATTACCAATTTTATATTATGGTACAGCTGAACAAAAAGCAAAATACATCCCTAAACTAGCCAGTGGAGAATGGAAAGCAGCATATTGTTTAACAGAACCAAACTCCGGTTCAGATGCTAATTCAGGAAAGACAAAGGCTGTGCTTACAGCTGATGGCAAACATTATATTTTGAACGGGCAAAAAATGTGGATCACGAATGGTGGATTCGCTGACGTATTTACAGTGTTCGCTAAAATTGATGATGATGAAAATCTAAGTGCATTCATTGTTGAAAAATCATTTAATGGAATTTCATTGAATCCAGAAGAACATAAGATGGGAATAAAAGGAAGTTCAACTCGTCAAGTATTTTTCAATGATTGCAAAGTGCCGGTTGAAAATTTATTATCTGACAGACAAAACGGATTTAAGATCGCAGTAAACATATTGAATCTTGGTCGTGTTAAACTTGGAGGTGCTGCTATTGGCGCAAGTAAAGAAGTAACCAGCAAATCTATTCAATATGCAAATGAGCGTCAGCAATTTGGAAGATCAATTTCTAAATATGGTGCTATTCGTCACAAAATTGCAGAACAAGCGATCCTAATTTATGCAAGTGAATCAGCTATTTACAGGGCTAGCCAAAATATAGAAGATGCAACAAAAGCTTTAATTGCAGGAGGAATGGACGATGCAAAAGCAAAACTGAAAGGCACAGAACAATTTGCCGTTGAAGCAGCTATAATCAAAGTGCACGGTTCTGAGGTGCTGGATTTTGTTGTTGATGAAGGTGTTCAGATTTATGGAGGAATGGGATATAGTGCTGAAGCCCCTATGGATAGAGCATATCGTGATGCACGTATCAATAGAATATTTGAAGGAACAAATGAGATCAACCGAATGTTAACGGTAGACATGATGTTGAAACGTGCCATGAAAGGCGAATTAGATCTTATGGGACCAGCACAAAAAGTTGCTGCTGAATTAATGAGTATTCCTGATTTTGGTTCCGGTGAAGAAACATTATTCTCAAGAGAGAAAAAATACGTTGCCAATTTCAAAAAAGCAGTGTTGATGGTTGCGGGATCTGCAGTTCAAAAACTAATGATGCAATTAGGAAAAGAGCAAGAGATATTAATGAACCTTGCCGATATGATAATTGAAACCTATATTTCAGAATCTATTCAACTGCGTGTTGAAAAACTAGTTGAAATAAAAGGCGAAGAGGCATGTAAAGTTCAATTGGATATGATGCGTGTTTATTTAAATGATGCTGCAGATAAAATCCACAAAGCAGGCAAAGAAGCTATCAACAGCTACGCTGAAGGCGATGAGCAACGAATGATGTTAGTTGGGTTAAAACGTTTTACCAAGACAGAACCTTTAAACACAACAGCTGCCCGCAGAAATGTTTCTGAGAAATTAATTGCAGAAAACAAATATTGTTTTTAATATTTATTGATTTTTTTAACTATAAAACCTATGGCACTTGCCATAGGTTTTTGTTTTTAAAACAATGCTTTCTCAAGGTTGTATAAAATTATTTACTTTCATTAAGAAAACATTTATCTTTGATAAAGACAATGGAATTATATACAACATACTACTCATCACCTATTGGGCTAATTGAAATTACAGGCAATGAAGATGGAATTTCATCACTCTCGTTTGAAGAAAAAACAGAAAATAAAAACACAAAAATTCATGCATCACTAAAAGAATCCGTTTATCAACTGGATGAATATTTCCAAGGAATCAGAAAGGAATTTGATTTAAAATTAAATCCGGAAGGAAGTAAATTCAAACAAAAAGTCTGGAAACAATTAATGAAGATTCCTTATGGAAAAACCAGATCCTACCTCCAGATATCAAAACAAATTGGTGATGCCAATGCTAATCGTGCCGTAGGCAATGCAAATGGGAAAAACCCGATTCCGATAATTATCCCATGCCATCGTGTAATCGGCAACACAGGAAAACTAGTTGGTTACAGTGGTGGATTATGGCGAAAAGAATGGTTGCTAAACCATGAAAACAGTATAATCTTCGGTAAGCAAACTAAACTATTTCAATAGGTTCAATTCTAGGTTTTCAAAAACTAATTTCATATTTCGAGTTTTAATTGTTTTATTTGCACCATAAAACGATGAACCGTGAGTCAGAAAGAATTTTTTTCAGCTTTTTTAAAACAAGGTAAAAACATTGGAGCAGTAGCACCAAGCTCTAAATTTCTTGTTAAAAAAATGGTTGACCCCATTGATTTTACAAATGTTAAATGCATTGTTGAGTTTGGACCCGGAACGGGTACCATTACTCATGAATTGTTAAATAGAATGCCTTCAGATTCCATACTATTAGCTTTTGAGATCAACAAAGATTTTTGCGAAAAATTGAATGGAATAAAAGATTCAAGATTAAAGATTATTAGCGATACTGCAGAAAATCTAGAGGAATATCTTAAAGAAAACAACATTCAGAAAGTTGATTATATCGTTTCTTCTCTCCCATTTGCGATGATTCCAAATGGCATTGTTCGCAATATTTTGAGAGTTGCATTAAAAGTATTAAACCCAAAAGGTGCCTTTATTCAATATCAATATTCGTTAAACTCCTATAGAAAATTAAAAAACACGTTTAAAAATGTGGATTTGAATTTCACCCCAATGAATATTCCACCCGCATTTGTTTTTATTTGTACCAATTAGGGTGCATCTATTGATTCAAGTTCCTCAAATGAATCTATTTTCATTTCTTTCTTTTTTTTATTAACGGTATAATAAATAATTATCCCATTACTGTATATCTCTGTATCTACCCTTTGACTTTGGGGAGAACCTGGCCTTCCGCTCCCATTTTGTTTTGTTGAACCAAATGTGATCTGGTAGATTCCTTTATCTTTTTTTGAAAAACTTTTTATTTGCTGGTATTTTGGAGAAGTGGCAGCTGGATCATCAACCTTTACAATGTTATAATTTATAGTATTACTTAAAGCACTTTTTACAGAATCAACACTCCATACAAAGGATTTTCCCTTTTTTAATTGAACCATAAAATTTGTTGTGGAAGTTGGTGAAGCACCATGATTAATAGTTTGCATGGTAGCTTTCATTAGTTTTAAATTCTGAGCAAAAATTGAAGCCGATGGAATTAAAAATAAAAAAAGAAGTTTTCTCATCATCACTGATTTTAACGATTATACAAAATATTTATATCCAAAATTGTTTCTGCCGAATTTAAAAATTTATGCAACGTAGCTGTTGGATAATCAAATGTGCTGATACGATTTGTTTCAGCAACACATAATTCATTTGTTAGATCATCATATTTTAACTGAATGGCTGTATAGCCTGTCAAATAAGTAGTAAGACTACTATTCAAATATTCATATTTATAAATTGTCCCATTTGAATGACCAATTAGATACGTATTTTCATCTATCTTAACGGCACTTAAAATACTTCCGGTGGGCAGAGCATAGTTGTAGGGATTCCATAAATTATTATTTATTCTGTCAAATAATTGCACTACAGCCTGACCAGAACTGTTTCCAAAAACAAAAACATTTTGAAGATCTTTCTCACAAAATGCAACAACATCCTGGCTTAAGGAGCATTCTTGGAATGCAACTCCAGTTGAATAATAAGTATCAATTTTTTTTGTAACAGAAGTTTTGTCCCTTTCCTCGGCTATTAAGTATCCATTGTTGAAACAAATTTTTTGTGTGTAAAACCCACTTTTCGAATTTGCATTAAAAATAGAATTCCCCAAATAGTCATAGCCTTTGATATAACCATCGTACCGAGATACATATTCATTTTTAACATCTGCATAATAACCCGTAAAATAAGGATTAGAAGATGTATTTGCCATAACATTGAAAGGAATAGAATTATCATTTAGATTAATTCCAGTAAAACTCCCTGTGTAATTTCCACATATATATCCTTGTTGAAAATAACTACTAATTGAAGACCCGATATAGTCTCCTGAAAAACTATGATATGATGTAATGGAAGCAAAAGAGCTATCAATATATGACAAATGCGTTTGAGATACATTCGCAGCAGTAACAAAATAAATACTTTTTCTAACTTTTGGAATAGCTGTAAGATATATTTTTTGATAGGTGTGTGAATCATTTTTGCCATCAGAAGCAGTGATCAATAAATAATAAAGTCCTGTTTCTAAATGAATATTATCGAGTGCATATTGAGTATTAATATTCATTGCAGGAGATGAAACGGGTATGGCTAAAGCAGGAATTACAACACTGTGGTTTATATCCACAAGACAAATAGAAAGAGATGTTATTTGCGTTTCATCAGTTACAGACGCTTTGACCTGAATAACATCCAACACATTATACGATTGATTTTCAGCTGGGGAGGTTATTGTAACTTCTGGACCAAAATTGTCGTCTGTCTTTTTTTTACATGAAAAAAAGAATGTGATGTGAATTAAGCAAAAAAGGAAAATTATTTTTTTCACTATACGCATTTTATAAAGTTAATCATTTACAGTACTATACGCAAAAACTGCTCGTAAATAATGTTAATAAGATGTTTATCACTTGTTAAAAATTATATTTATGAGAAGTTGTTTTCATTTTTTGGTAAATTTGTTCTATGACTGAATTCACTACAAAAACTGATATAAACTCCCGCAGAAGATTAACAAAATCAAGTACCAACCAGCAATTGATGGAAATGGGTAAAATGCCACCTCAAGCAGTTGAATTGGAAGAAGCTGTGCTAGGAGCCTTAATGCTCGAGCGTGATGCGTTAACAAATATTATTGACATCTTAAAACCTGAAAGTTTTTATAAAGATGCTCACAACCGAATCTTTACAGCTATTTTCGAGTTATTTAAACGATCCGAACCAGTAGATATTTTAACTGTTACACAGGAACTTAAAAAAACCGGACAACTTGAAATAGTTGGTGGGGCATATTACATCACCCAGTTAACCAATCGTGTTGCTTCTGCTGCTAATGCAGAATTCCATGCACGCATCGTAGCTCAAAAACATATCCAACGCGAACTTATCCGAATTTCCACTCAAACCATCAATGATGCTTATGAAGAGAGTTCTGACGTATTTGATCTTTTAGATAGTGCTGAAAAAAACCTTTTTTCCATTGTTGATGGAAGTATCAAAAAAGAATACGTTCCAATGTCAAGCCTTATCAACACGGCCATTAAACAAATTGAAATTGCAAAAGATAAAAAAGATGGATTATCTGGCGTCCCTTCAGGATTAATGGCTTTAGATCGAATCACATCTGGATGGCAAAAATCCGACCTAGTTATTATTGCTGCTCGTCCGGCTATGGGTAAAACCGCTTTAGTACTATCAATGGCACGTAATGCTGCTGTTGAATTTAATCATCCGGTAGCCATTTTCTCTTTAGAAATGTCGGCCATACAGCTAGTAACTCGTTTGATAGCAAGCGAATCGGAACTAACTTCTGAGAAATTAAAAAAAGGTACGTTAGAGGATTACGAATTTCAACAACTACAAGATAAAACACAAAAACTTGCCGAATCACCTTTGTTTATTGATGACACACCAGGATTATCCATTTTCGAATTAAGAGCAAAAGCTCGAAGATTAAAAGAACAACATAAAATAGAATTAATAATTGTGGATTATTTGCAGCTAATGACCGCTGGTGGCTCTGGCAAAGGTAACCGTGAACAAGAAATTGCATTGATCTCTCGTTCATTAAAAGGACTAGCGAAGGAACTGGAAGTGCCTGTTATCGCACTTTCTCAGCTGAGCCGTGCAGTAGAAACACGTGGTGGTGATAAACGCCCACAGCTTTCCGATTTACGTGAATCTGGTGCAATCGAGCAAGATGCTGATATGGTTATGTTTATTCACCGTCCCGAATATTACGGTATTACCGAAGATGAGAATGGAATTGATTCAAGAGGAATGGCCGAATTGATCATTGCAAAACATCGTAACGGCCCAATTGAATCTGCCAAAACAAGATATATTGGACAGTTCACTAAATTCACTGATTTAGATAATTTAGATCAAAACCTTGATTACGGTTCCGCTGATGCCGGAATTACACCATCAACAGACTTTGGAAACTCATCTAGTTCTGTGATTCGTGGTTCCAAGATGAATGATATCGAAGAAGATCATCCATTCTAAACTTTAATTGATGAAAAAATATTTTTTCGTTTTTCTATTCATTTCTTTTAGTTTGATCTCTCAAGCTGCCTACATTCTGATACCAATGGATCTGGATCAGAAAGACCATTTGAAAGCCTATGGAATTGCATACTGGACATTGAAACACGATGTGGAAGTTCACTGGTTATTGAATTATCGCGGTGGTAGTTTTATGATCAAGGATGCTAAGGAAATTGAAAATGAATGTACCATCCGTGGCGTTTCATTTGAAGTAATTGCTGACTCAAAATCAACGGCTATTCTTACTGAAATTTCGGACCCCGAAGTAAACATGGAGGATGTAAAATTGGAGAAGGCTCCAAAAGTTGCAGTTTATTCTCCAAAAACAAAACAACCTTGGGATGATGCAGTAACTCTGGTTTTGAAATATGCTGAAATCCCTTATGACGTAATTTATGATGAAGAAATACTAAGTGAAAAACTAGCAACTTACGATTGGCTTCACCTCCATCACGAAGATTTTACTGGACAATACGGTAAATTTTGGCTCAGCTTCCGTTATGCACCATGGTACCAGGAAGCGCAAAGAGCACAGGAAGAAAGTGCACACAAATTAGGTTTTGAAAAAGTCTCCCAAATGAAACTGGCTGTCGCAAAAAAAATTCGTGACTTCACTGCTGGTGGTGGATATTTATTCGCAATGTGTTCTGCTCCTGACAGCTATGACATAGCACTTTCCGCTGAAGGAGAGGACATTTGCGAAAGCATGTTTGATGGCGATGGAACAACTCCAAACTACAATCAGAAATTAGATTATTCAAAAACATTCGCATTTACAAATTATACACTTAGCACAAATCCAAGTGAATACGCTAAATCAAACATTGACACTTATCTTTCACGAGAAAAAAAATATGGTGTCAATAAAACAAATGACCTTTTCACATTGTTTGAATTTTCTGCAAAATGGGATGTAGTGCCAACAATGCTTTGTCAGAATCACGAACAAGTTATAAAAGGTTTTTGGGGACAAACAGTTGGTTTTGACAAATCATTTATCAAGCCAAATGTTTTGATCATGGGAGAAAACAAAGCCGCAAATGAAGCTAGATATATTCATGGCGATTATGGGAAAGGAACTTTTACATTTTATAGTGGGCACGACCCTGAAGATTACCAGCACCGCGTTGAGGACCCTCCAACAGATTTGAGCTTGCATCCGAACTCCCCAGGATATAGATTGATCTTAAACAATGTCCTTTTTCCAGCTGCTAAAAAGAAGAAACAAAAAACGTAATGTTTTTTTATTGCGTTGGGATTATTTTCTAAATAAAAAAGCACCCGAAGAATATTTCTTCAGGTGCTTTTTTTCAATACTGATATTTCTATTTAGTCTTTCTTCTTCCAAGCCATAAACAAGGCTCCACCAATAAATCCAAACAATAATAAACAAGATGCTAAAGATATTTTTTCTCCGGTAATATATTTTGGTGGCTCAAATTTAAATTCAATTTTATGAGCCCCTGCTGGCACACGTATCGCACGCAAAACATAATCAGCTGCAAAATGAGGTTTTAATTCTCCGTCAACATATGCATTCCAACCTTCTTTGTAATATATTTCAGAGAATACAACCAATTGCTCAGAAGCGCAATTCGATTCATACTTTAAATTGTTTGCTCTATATTCAGTTAATTTAATTTTAGCACTTGGATCAGATTTTGGTACAAAACCTTCCAGTTCATTTTTGTAACGCTCATCAACAATAATAGTGTTGGCTGGATTAATTTCACTCAATGTTTTAATTTCTTCATCAGCATTTTTCACCATTTTAATAGTATGAACAAACCATGCATTACCTAAAGCATATCGATTTTGCAATGGGGCAGCATCTGGATTGTAAATAATGTATTTAGTATTTAACATATTTAAAACACCTTGCTGAGCAAATGTTGCACGGATAGATGAATCGGTTGGACTCGTTTTTAAAGTACTGCCAATTGCCTGAATGCTGTTTTGAATATGCGCATCAACCAAATCTTGATAGCGTCTCAATTTAGCAGCATGGTATCCCCCTAATGATTTATGATAATAAGATGTACTCGTTTCATTAAAAGTATTTACTGCAATATTCAACACGCGATAATCAGGATCGGGGTCTTGCAATATAGCTTCATCAGCTGCTGTTTTTGGAAAAGGAATTTTTGCTTCTTGCTTGCTTGTAAAGTTTTTTTCATTTAAATAACTTTTATCAACTAAAGCAAGATCTATCAGAATAAAAACACCTAGCAAAGAGATTAAAATTGTTTTGTTGATTTTTGATTTTAAATACAACCAAATAGCTCCTGCAGCAACAGTTATAAAAAAGAAACTCCGTATCGCTTCCATTCTGAAAATTGCCATACGGGCTGTTTCTAAATTATCTATAAATTTTTGTGCTACCTCATCGCCATTACTCTTTGCGAAATAATCATATATTCGATTATCATTAACAGATGAAAAATCGTTTAAACTTGGCATTATGAAATAAAGTAGCGACAAACCACCTGTTAATCCAAAAGATATAAAAAAAGCATTTTGAACAGTAATCTCTTTATTTGTAAATACTAATTTGATCTTTTTCTTAAAAAAATCAGGTTCTTTCAAAAACTTATCGATAGCAAGTATCGCTAAAACAGGAATAGCAAACTCTGCAAGAACTAATATCATTGATACTGCTCTGAATTTATTATATCCAGGGAAATGATCTAAGAAAATATCGGTGAGCCACATAAAATTTTTGCCCCAGGATAAAAATACCGATAAAATAGAAACTGTAAGTAACATCCATTTTAAACGACCGGGAATTATAAATAAACCCAAAATAAATAAAAATATAATTATTGACCCTGAATATGGAGCATCAGT
The DNA here is from genome assembly GCA_903919535.1 of uncultured Bacteroidota bacterium. Taxonomy (GTDB): domain Bacteria; phylum Bacteroidota; class Bacteroidia; order 2-12-FULL-35-15; family 2-12-FULL-35-15; genus 2-12-FULL-35-15. Next base: position 31,444 of record CAIXIP010000012.1, read on the forward strand.
AAATGGTTGATCACCCCAATATTGGTTCATACTTCCAACACCTTCACGCATTTGAGGATCAATATTTTTTAATGCGTTTTTATTTTCAGAAATATTAATACTGGATGAACGACCTTTAAAACCTGGTATCATTAAGGTCATCGTTTCGGATTTACCCAAACTCCACTGAGTTGCATAGTCTTTATCTAAACCAGAAGTTTTATTTTCTTTATCTGAAGTCAATTCCGATGGACCACGAATAGTAGATTTAGCATAATCGTAAGTATTCCAAAGATTCGTGATATTACACCCTACAGCTAAAACAGCTGCTACAATGAATGCGGCTAATGTTTTTAAAATTGCAGAATAGTTTTTTTCCTTTAGGTATGCAACCCATTCGAAAATTACATAAATGGTTAAAAATAAAATCAAGTAGTAGGTAATTTGCACATGGTTACTCAATAATTCGAGGGACATAAACAAAGCTGTTAATGCTGAACCTAGCAAATATTTCCCTCGACAAATTAATATTACTCCTGCAAAAACAGGAGCCATAAATCCAATCGCAACGGCCTGAGTGTTATGTCCGGCATTAATAATCAGAAAGAAAAAGGCAGAAAACCCAAAAGCTATCGCCCCAACAATACTTAGCCATTTATCAACTTTTAACACAAGTAGCAATATAAAAAAACCAAGCATATAGGAGAACACCATATTTGCAGGTGTTGGTAACCATAACATGAATGCATAAAATAAAGGTGTAGTTAAATTAGAAGGATAATGAATTGAAATCTGATAAGCTGGCATACCACCAAACATGGAGTTTGTCCACAATGGCTCTTCGTGGTATTGATCCCGAAAATCACCTATTTCTTTTGCCATCCCTGCGTGAAGTGTCATATCACTCTGAGTTATCACTTTGCCTTTTAACAAGGGCGTGAAATATCCTAATGTTAAAACAAGAAAAATTGCAATTGCGGCTACAACCGGAATAAGCGTTTTGAAGTTAAAATTTTTCATACAGATTTTTTTGAATTGAATAAGCACAAATATAAACTAAAAAGGACTTTCAAAAATTAGAGGTCAAAAATAAAAGAGTTAAAAATTGAAAAATATCCGTTTAGAAACGTTAGAACATGATTAAGTAACATTTCGCTATTTTTGCATGACAAATTACACAAAATGAAAAACTTATTAAATCCAGATTACCTAAGTGAAGAAAAAATAAAAGAATTACGCAAGCAATTTGAAAGTGCGGAACCTTGCAAACATATAGCTTTAGACAACTTTTTATTGGATACTGTTGCGAATACACTTTATGAAAACTTTCCTAAGTTGGAAACGCTAAACGTTAAACGTAAAAGTATTAACGAAAACAAATCGGAAGAGTATCATTTTGAAAAATTCCATTCACAATTCAGTGAAATGCGAGATTTCTTAAATACACCTGAGATGTATGAATGGATAAGCAAAGTAACAGGTATTGAAGGTTTGCGATCGAGCGATGACTCACTTGGTTCAGGAGTCCATCAAGGCGGACAAGGTAGTTTTGTGGATGTTCATGTTGATATAAATATGAATCCAAACGCTCAACTTCACAGAAGAATTAATTTACTTATTTATTTAAACAAAAACTGGAAAGATGAATATGGTGGCGCATTGGAGTTTTGGGATAAAGATGTAAAAAACTGTGTATCATCTGTCCTTCCAAACTTTAACAAGGCAGCAATAATGGTAACTGATGAAACGTCATATCATGGTTATTCGAAAATAAATATTCCGGAAGGAGAAAGTCGTAAATCCTTTTATTGCTATTACTACACACCTGCAGGCAAAGATTTTGTTTACCGCGATTCTCGATTTAAATCAAGACCTGATGAAAGCATAACAAAAACAGCTATCACAGAAGTAAAAGAAACTTTAAAAATAAACATCAAAAAGTTTTTGAAAGCGATTGGGATGAAATCACTTGACTTTCAGGATAAGAATAAGAAAAAATAGGATTATTTAATAAGTTCAAAATTGGGATAAGAAGCAACCGCTCTTACTAACATGAGACAACTTTCTCGTCTTCGATATAAACTAATAATTTTTCGGAAACAGAATATCCCATTTCTACTAAGAGATCAGCATATTCAAGGATTTGTTTTTTGTGAGTCGCCTTTTCTTCTCCTGTTTTATAATCGATAATTACAGCAGATTTGCCATCTAAAATAACTCGGTCAGGACGAAAAGATTTTCCAGAAATGGTAATTATTTCTGCTTCATTTTTAATATTCAAACCTTGTTTGAAATAATTTTGCAGTTGCGGAAGTTCAATAATTCTCGAAAGTGTAACAATCAATTTTTCTTTTTCTTCAGCAATGATCAATCCTTCAGAAATCATCGAATTTAGGGAAGCTTCAAGATCGTCAATCGTTTTAATTTTCGCTAACGCTGTGTGAACCACAACACCGTAATCTTTTTTACTTTCTATCGCGTCCAGGTTCCATATACTTGGCGCTGCTGATCTCATTTTGATTGTATCTCGCCATTGATTTGAAGCAAATGTATCAAGATCAAAATTTAACGTTTCATTACTCTGAATTTTATGAATATGGTTAGTTTCGGTACCGAATGTATAAACCGATTTTGTTTCTTGCCATTCGCCATTCACTTGATAATAATAGGCAAACATATCACTTACCGTTCCTAAATTAGCCGGTGATTTAGAAGGTTTTCCGGTCAATACATACAAACTTTCTTCCGGTCGTGTAAGAGCAACATACAATACATTCAAATTATCCAATAACGATTTATTTTTCTCTTCCTCATAAAGATCACCATATGGAGTTTCATTTAACTCCTCAGAAGCAGGGACTAAAGCTGATTTTAATTGAGGAATTTTTTCATTTTCGATATCTACCCATAAATGTTTTTTACCTTTTTCAACTCTACCATTGGAAAATGGTAAAATTACAGCTGGAAACTCCAGACCTTTTGCGCGATGAATCGTCATGATTGTTACCGCATCCATTCCCTGCGGAACGATTAAAGAAGCTTTCTCCTTTTTATCTTCCCAATGTTCGATAAAATCATTCAGATTATTATTTTGTTTTAAAGTGAAGTTCAATACTTCGTCCAAATAAAACTGAATATATGCGGAAGGTTTTGAATTTAATTTAAATAAGCGGATTAGTTCTTCACAAAGCTCATACAACGCCATTTTTTGCAGCGCATTTGCATTAAATTCAGAAGCAACTTTTTTAATTACAAAAGAAAAATCTTTCTGAGCCTGATCCAATAAATATTGATTTAAATTCGAATCAGGAAGTTTTTTTGAACTGACAAAATAGGCTAATAATTCAGCGTGAATAATCTGATCTTTCGTATCATTCAAATATTTTAACAATGAATGAATAAAATTTATTTCAGCAGAATTGCTTAGCAACAATGAATCGGAGGAAATAACAGCAATTCCGTTTTGAGATAAATAATTTGCTACATCCTGTCCATCGGTATTTTTCCGAACAAGAATAGCAATATCTTTTAACAGATAATTTTTCTTTACTAAATCCTGGATAATCTCAAATGTTCTTTGCAAATGTTGCTCCCGAGCTTCTTCCTTTTCGGCAGTCAGAAACTCTATTTGCACAAATCCCCCAACATTTTCAGGATTAAAACCTTGCTCCAAACTATCGTAGATACGTAGATATTTCGGATTTAATTTATTGGCAAGCGTTCTAAAAATCGCATTATTGAATTCTATTATTTCACGTTTACTACGGTAATTTTTATCAAGTACCTGTGGGTTGTAATTTCTTATCAAAGCTTCTTCTCGCTCAAGTACCAGTGGATTATCATTATGAGCAAACACATTTGGCAGACTTGCAAATTGCTCCACTTCTCCTCCACGCCATCTATAGATTGATTGTTTCCCGTCACCCACAAGCATCGTAAAATGACCTGTAGCAAGTGAATTATCAATCAAAGGCAATAAATTTTGGAATTGTAAAACTGATGTATCCTGAAATTCGTCAATCAAATAATTATTATATTTTTCGCCCAAACGTTCGTAAATGAAAGGGATAGGCTCATTCAATACAATCTTAGCGATCATTTTATTGAATTCGGAAATATGCAAAATATTATTTTGTGCTTTATATTCGTTCAATAGTTTTTCAATCTCATTTAAAACAGCCAATGAATAAATTGTTTTATTGATAAGGGCAAATAATATATAATCAGAGTATCCTTCTTCTTTAAGTATTTGAATGTTATTGAAGCTATCCAAAAGTTGAGATTTTAAGGCATCAATATCCGATTTGGCTTGTTCACTTACTTTTCCTGAATACCATTTATCTTCTCCTACAGTTGCCTGAACATAAGAATTTGGAGTAATGGACTTAATATTTCCGTTTGCTAATTTTTCAAAATAGCCTCCTATTCCTTTATCACCCTGATAAAAATCTTTATTTGTTAAACCACATTTTTTTATTATTTGGGAAGCAACTTCCGATTCCTTTACAATATTATTTTCAAATAATTTTATTTCCTTTTGCAGTGTATCTTTTATCGAAAAGAAATCATCAACACCCAATTCGCGCAATTTATCTATATGTATAGAACCTTCTTCCGACAATAAATTTTTAGCAAAATATAACAGGACATTTTCAATATGCCAGCTTTTTTCATCATCCGTTTTACTTTCGGTAAATTCTACTAAAGCTTTTGTGAGTTTTTCGTCTGTTCCTATTTGTGCTATCAATAGATCTATAGCTTGAGTAAGGAGTTTATCAGCATCCATTTCAAGATCAAAAGCCATTGGAATTTTAAGATCAAAGGCAAATGTTCGAACTATTTTATGCACAAAACTATCAATCGTCCCAATCGCGAAATCAGAGTAATTATGCAACACGGCACTCAATACACTATTTGCTCTTTTCCGGATAACGATATCGTCTAATTGCTTTTTTGAATTAAGTTTTACGTGCTTTTTTAATTCAATCAAAAGCGTTTTTGTTCCACCCGACAATTTTGTATAGTCGTCTTGAGAAAGCTCCTTTAAAGCTTTGATAATACGCTCCTTCATTTCAGCCGCAGCTTTATTGGTAAAAGTGATCGCTAAAATGTTCCGATATGATTTAGGAGGATTTTCTTCGTCACTCAATGCCAATGCCAAATACTCTTTTACAAGTGTGAACGTTTTTCCGGAACCCGCAGAAGATTTGTAAATAGTAAAGTTTTTGTCTGACATTTTAGCTTGAATGGGTATTGCAAATTAAGCATAAATTGAGTATTATTGTATAAGCAATACAAACATTAATGAAAAACATTTTCACAGTCATTTTTTTTATTGTAATAAGTTCTAATGCGCTCATTTTTGCCCAAGAAACCAATATTGTTCCAGGAAACTTATTGATCATGTTGAATTCTGACAATTCAGTACAAAAAATTGAAAAGGATATAGAATTTTTGAATGGTGTAAAAACCGATCTAAAAATGAAACGAATTCTTTCGGATGCCATGCATATTTATTTGTTTGATTTTAATTCTTCAACAATAAATAAAGAGCAAATCTTACAGGCAGTAAAAGTCAATTCTCACGTAAAAATTGCACAATTTAATCATACATTTCAAGAGCGGGTAAATATCCCGAATGATTCATTATTTGGCAGTATGTGGGACATGGATAATACCGGACAAAATAGTGGTGTTGTTGATGCAGATATTGATGCACCCGAGGCTTGGGATATTACTACCGGAGGATTAACTTCACAAGGCGATACAATTGTTGTAGCAGTGATAGACGGAGGATTTGATCTGACTCACAAAGATTTGAATTTCTGGAAAAATTATGCAGAAATCCCTAACAATGGAATAGATGATGATGGCAATGGATTTATTGACGATTTTGATGGTTGGAATGGCCAAACAGCAAGTGATAATTTTTCAGTGGCAAGTCATGGAACACATGTATCTGGGACAGTTGGTGCAAAAGGAAATAATGGGATTGGTGTTACTGGAGTAAACTGGAATGTAAAAGTTCTTGCAATTTCATATGGAAATTCAGGAGGTTCTTTTGAAGCAAATGTTGTTGCTTCCTATTCATACGCAATGCAGCAGCGCAAGCTTTATAATCAAACAAATGGAGCAAAAGGAGCATTTATTGTTTCAACTAATTCATCATTTGGTGTCGACCTGGCAATGCCTTCAGCTTATCCTCTTTGGTGTGCAATGTATGATTCGCTTGGTTCTGTGGGTATTTTAAGTGCGGGAGCAACTGCAAATGCAAATTACAATGTAGATGTACAAGGAGATATTCCAACTGCATGTACAAGCAATTGGCTGATTACTGTTACAAATACAACCCGTACAGATGCAAAAAATAATAGTTGTGGATATGGAACTACAAGTATTGACCTTGGTTCTCCCGGAACAAATGTTACCTCTACATATCCATCAAACTCATACTCTTCAATTTCCGGAACATCAATGGCTACCCCGCATGTTGCTGGAGCAATTGCTTTAATGTATTCAGTTCCTTGCGCAAAATTTATTGCTGATTACAAAGCCGACCCAGCAGGAATTGCACTATTAGTAAAAGATTCATTACTAGGTGCCGTAGACTTGATTCCGGCTTTAAGCGGAGGAGTTACCTTTACAGGAGGAAGATTAAATTTATTTAAATCTGTAAATGCAATTCAAAATTATTGCAGCGGAAGTTCTATTAATGAATACAACGACAATTCAAATTTTGAAATTATAAGTGTTTACCCTAATCCTGCTACTAACATTCTAAACATTGTTTATAACAGCAACGAAACAGTTGAGATCAATATCGTAAATGTGTTAGGACAAGAAGTAAAACGCACACAAGCGGATTCAAGTGTAAAAGGAATTCAACATTGTCATATTGATATTAATTCATTAGAAAAAGGAATCTATTTTGTAAACATCATTTCGAAAAACAAAAAGTCGAATGTGCAGAAAGTGATTATTTATTAAAAAGCATTTGTAAATTAAAAAAGGAGGGCAGAAATTTAAATTTCTGCCCTCCTTTTTTTTATTGCTTTCTTATTTACCTAAGATCACAAATTCTGTTCTTCTATTTTTTGCTCTTCCCGCCTCAGTGCTATTATCAGCAATTGGTTTGGATGCTCCAAAACCTTTGAATGAGATCAATCTGTTTTCTGCAATTCCTTTTGCCAGTAAAATATCACGAACAGTAAATGCTCTATCAGTAGATAAAGCAAGATTTGCAGCATCATTTCCTACGTTGTCAGTATGTCCGTTCATTGCAATTTTTATGTTTGGATTGTTTTTCAGAAAGTCAATAAATTCTTCGATAACAATCAGTGAACGGGGATCCAAGTCAGCAGAATTCGTTTTGTAATATATATTATTTAAGGGGTACGTCTCATCTACTTTAATTGTGTCAACAGCAATATTTACGCTTCGGGGTTTTGCATTAACAATAGAATCCTTCATGATCAATTGCGAGCTGAAAGCATAATTATCTTTTTTAACAGTAACAATCAAATCGTGTTTTTCTTTGGTATTAACAACTGCAGCATAACCACCGGTTACAGTATCTACCATGGCAAATGTAACCTTCTTAGTAACCGCATCTTTTATTTCTACCTTAAAATCTTTTTTCTCAACATTCGCTTGATCTTCTACTTTCCCTAATACAAAAGCAACTTCATCCGGACGAGCTTCTTTGTATAATTCGAATGAATAAATATCATACTTGCCTACTGATTTTCCTTTTACACGAGCCGGAACATTAGATGCGAAATATCCTAAACGGCCATCAGTACTAACAAAAAAACCTAGGTCATCTCCAGTTGTATTTATAGGAACACCTATATTTTTAGGCTCTGCCCATTTACCATCTGCAGTTTTTCGAGCTAAGAAAATATCATAACCTCCAACACCCGGAAGTCCATTCGAAGAAAAATAAAGTGTTTGAAAATCGGAATGCATAAAAGGTGACATTTCATCTCCACTTGTATTAATTGTAGTACCAAGATTTTCGGGCTTACTCCATTCTCCAGTAACTTCGTTTCGAATTGTTACATACAAATCAACACCACCACGTCCACCTTTTCTATCACTTGCAAAATAAAGTGTTTTACCATCTGAAGCCAAAGAAGGCTGCGAATCCCAGCGTTCAGGGTCATTGATTCCCGAAACTTTTTTGGGAACGGACCAATCACCACTCAAACTTGAAAAATCAGAAAAATAAATATCTGCATTTACTGCTCCTGCTTCATTATTTATTACCGTGAAAAACAAATGCTTGTTATCAATCGACATGGTTGCTCCACCTTCATTTCCACCCTTATTAAAAGGATATAGCATTGCCTGTCCTTTATCAAATTCACCCATTTTATTTCGGGTACTCTTGCTGAATAATTCTATTTCTTTATCTGAATCCCAAGCCATACCCTTTTGCACAAATGGAACTTTACGAGTAAATAACATCATGCTGTTATCAGCACTTATCATAGGCAAATACTCATCTTTTTCTGTACAAATACCATTTACTGGAGTTGGATCAAACGGAACTGGGTTTTTATAAATTTCATTGAATAATTTTGCATAGCGAATCATTTCCTTTGATTGCGAGAGATATGATTCATAACTTTTATTGAATTTGTTTTCATCATCATCTTTAAAATTCAAAAACAGTTTTAAATATTTTTCAGCTTCAACCCAATTTTCTTCTTCATAATAAATAAAACCCAAATAATAATATGGATCAGAATGATACTTCGGACAAATTTCAATTACTTTTTTAAAGTAAGGCTCGGTGGGTTTAAATGCGGCATCTTCAAATATCAATGTTTTAATCCTTTCTTCGGCAAAAGCGAAATTGGCATCCACATAATCTGGCTCCATTTCCATAGCTTGTTTCAAAAATGCTAATCGTTCTTCTTTTTTGTATTTTTTATCAATTCCTTGTTCATAAAGCTTTACAGCTTTTTTATTATCTATCTCCTGACATTTTTTTTCATCTTGTCCGAAAGTAGAAATAGCAATAACACTAAATAAAAGGAATACGATTGTTTTGATTTGAATATTCATTATTTCAAATATGTTTTTGAAACGATGTGAGTAATAGTGAGAAACCTTTTTGTTTTTTGTTATTTCGACCGCAGGGAGAAATCTCTTTTCTAATTAGATTTCTCCCTGCGGTCGAAATGACATCTTATAACAAGATTTTTATTCGATTAAAAATCTTGATTCTAAATTCTTTTATCCGTTCATAGAAATTAAAAACTCTTCATTTGTTTGAGTATTCTTCATTCTGTCTCTCATAAATTCCATTGCTTCAACAGGATTCATATCCGACAAATGCTTACGCAAGATCCAAACACGTTGTAATGTTTCTTTATCAACCAATAGATCATCTCTTCGAGTACTAGATGCAACAATATCAATAGCAGGATAAACACGTTTGTTAGCCAATTTACGATCCAATTGAATCTCGGAGTTACCTGTTCCTTTAAATTCTTCAAAGATAACTTCATCCATTTTTGAACCGGTATCAGTAAGTGCTGTAGCAATGATTGTAAGTGATCCACCTCCTTCTACTTTACGAGCAGCTCCAAAAAAGCGTTTTGGTTTGTGTAACGCATTTGCATCTACACCACCACTTAACACTTTACCAGATGCAGGTTGCACCGTATTATATGCACGCGCTAAACGAGTAATCGAATCTAATAAGATACAGACATCATGTCCACACTCAACCATTCTTTTTGCTTTTTCCAAAACAATATTTGCAATCTTCACATGACGATCAGCCGGTTCATCAAATGTTGATGCAATAACTTCCGCTTTTACACTGCGAGCCATATCTGTAACCTCTTCCGGGCGTTCATCGATCAACAAAATGATCAAATAAGTTTCAGGGTGATTTGCTGCAATAGCATTTGCTATGTCTTTCAATAAAACCGTTTTACCCGTTTTTGGTTGCGCTACGATCAATGCACGTTGTCCTTTACCAATTGGTGTAACAAGATCAAAAATACGGGATGACAAGTTTTGTTGAGGATGACCAGTTAACTTAAATTTTTCATACGGGAAAAGTGGAGTTAAATAATCAAAAGGAACACGATCACGCACAAATGCTGGTTCACGGCCATTTATTTTTTCCACTTTAATTAATGGAAAA
>CAIXIP010000013.1 GCA_903919535.1 uncultured Bacteroidota bacterium
ATTGAGAAGAAGTCATGAAAATTTCTTTCAAAATTCAATTTCCAATTTTTTAAGGATATTTTAAGGATATTTTAGGGATTTTTTAAGGATTTTATAGGGTTTGTTTAGGGAAATAGATAAGATGGTGAATGCAGATAGAGTCATTTTCTTAGTTTAATATAATAATCTGCTATGTCTAATCCCTCATTTCTATCAATGTCATTAGCAATCTTTTCTAAATAATCACTTACTGTAATTTTTGCATGATTATTAAATTCAATTGCCTTTTTGCTCCAGAGGTTGAAACAACTTTCTTTTGCGTCTGGTTTGGATAGATCTGGAAACAAAATAACAGTTCGATTTTTTAGTACATTCAATTTTTCCAAACTTAAACCTTCTCTACCACTAGCACTTATCCAAATGTATTGGGGTAAAAAATGACTCATTATAACTGCTGTTTTATCACTTTCAACAACTGCAATAACCTTATCCGTATCTGTTAGTAAGTGTTCTCCAAAAAAACATTGCTTTAAATTGAAATCAGGTAGATTTAGAACTTTATGCATCCAATGGTTTTTCGTCTTTTCTCTTTTACCGGAAATAGAGTCATATAGCATTACTTTGCCACTTCGTATTTTCTTATTAATGTCAATCTGCCAAAATATAGTTGCTCCTTCCCAAATATTTGATGTAGATATGTAATATCGTTCTATTAGTGTTTTTGCTGAATCCAGTCCTACTAAACTCACTAAAAATTTAACAAAATTGTTATTATCTAAATCCTTCCCTAGTATGTCTTTAAAGGCATCTAATGGAATAAAAGATGGTCTTGTTTCTACTTTCGCTGTGTTAGTTTTTGAAGTAGAATAAAGGCTTGGTTGTGGAAGTCCAGAATAGTTTATGTTATCTGAAAAGAATTGTTTTGGAGTATAATGATATCCGCATTTATCTGAACGATCACATCTTCCCACTTTATCACTTAAATATTCGTTAGTTTCAATATTAACGTAGCGTGTAAACTTTTTCTCATGTTCACATGCCGGACAACGATGTTTTGTCGTCATTCCCTTGTATTGTTCTAATTGGTATCTAAATAAACTCATTTAAGTTAAATATTTTGCATCACTTCAGTCACTTTGATCTCTGTTTTCAAATTTTTGTTCATTAAATGCTCCTTAATGATTAAAGTGACCAAAGTGATTCAATGAAAAGAACTTTTTTTTACATAAATTATTACACCTGTATTTATTTTCTTTAATTCAAATCCACTATTCCTAAGGCGATCACTGAAAGTTCTAGAGCTACAACTTCTGTATCCATTTTCACTGCAATAGAGTTTATACAAGCTATATACATCTTTAAATTTCAAATTCTCATTTAAAGATTTCTCGTAACCTTCATCTTCTAAAAACATTAAAACACTATCTGATTGTTTTTTATAGCTTTCAATTTGTTTATTTACTGCTTCACTAGTTGTAAAGTTTTTTTGTGAAAGTAACCTATCTAATCCTTCTAAAACCCAATTGAATAAACCTGATAGCTCATTTGTGATAATTTTTTGTGCTAATTGCTTATCCTGATCTGCTTCCGGAATTGTTATATCAAAAGGGACGATTAAAAATCGTCTGAAGTAAGCATTTGTTTGCTCAACTTCTTTAGGTAATTCATTACAATTAAAAATCAACTTAGCGTAATTTGTAACAGTAAATGGAACTCCAAAAGGTAATCGCGCCTCAATTGGTTCACCAGAGACCAATTGTTTAAAAATTGAAGCATCAAGCTTACTGCTGATTTCACTTGCATAATTCACTAGCTTGTTAGAAAGCATTGCTCTGTAATATCCATTTTCATTAGTAAGGCTTTGAAGTGAATAGTTGCTTACATTTTCAATTCCACCTAAAAGTGCAGATACAATTTCAAAAAAAACACTTTTCCCATTTGCTCCACTTCCATATAGCAATAATGTTTTTTCTAGCTTCAAAGTAGAGGGTTTAATAAATAGATATGCAATATATTCCGCCAAAATATTTTGTCTTTCAATTTCAGGCTGTACCATATTTAAATACTTTTTAAATAATGGAGCATCAGAATTTGTATCATAG
>CAIXIP010000014.1 GCA_903919535.1 uncultured Bacteroidota bacterium
AGAATCAGTAAGAGGATAGTGAAAAGTCCACGCATAAAAAATGAAATATATTTTCCTCAAAAATAATTTGATTTTATGAATTACTCTGTTTTTTATGAAAATTTGATAAAATCAAATTCCAAAATCGCCAAATGTATTGATATTGTTAAGAAACAGAGGCATACGCATTTTGTGCGTTTTAGCGAGACTTCTCTTGCTTTTAATGACACAGTCCGACAGAAGGGGGTTATGTTAAACTAAGGCCCGAATTAAGTTTTAATAGCAGGTTTTTTAAGGGAAAAGGTAGTAATTTGAAAGAATTACGTTTTTACCCCCCCCTTTTCCTCGTTTTAGAGGAAATTGATTTAAACTTAGCTGGAAAATCGGAATAGGAAAATTCGGATCTTAGAAAAATAAAATAGTATATATTATGATTTTCGGATCAAATATATTTGGCTGGAATAAGTTTTACCAGTTTTAATTGCGGATAAATTAGAACGCAAACCGTTCCACATGGAACGTATGATATTTGTTTTTCCTGTTCGTATTTTTTCACTCAACATAGAAACATAAAATGAATCAAAAACCATAGGTAGAATTTTGAACATTTCCATACCGTGATTCTTAAAAATCGACTCAATATCTTTTGGAGTAAAATGATATAAATGTCGAGGCACATCATAAGCTGCCCAATTCTCTTTATAGATTTTTGCATCTAAGGATTCACAATTAGGAACGGCAATTATTATAATTCCATTTGGTTTTATAAGTCTCCGCAAATCCTCAATTCGCTCGTTCAAATTCGGAACATGTTCTAATACATGCCACATAGAAATAACATCAAAACTCTCCGGTTCCAGGTTCTTAATTTCGGCTTCTTCTTTTATATCTAAACCGTAATTTTCAATTGCCATTTTGCGTGCATCAGAACTAGGTTCAATTCCAGTTGTGCTCCATTTTGCATTTTTACAAATATTTAAAAACTCTCCTGTTCCACATCCAATATCTAAAATTTTTCCTGTTTTAAAGTATTTTGAAATAAGCTGAAGCTTCTTTAATAAAGTATATTTTCTAACAGATTGGTAAGTGGAATTAATGAAACCTTTCTTGGTATTTGAATGGGAAACGTAATCTTCCGACTTATAATATTTTCCTAATTCGGTTGGTTCCGGACGAGGATTTGTAAACTTAAAACCACAGGAATTACACCCAACAATTGGATATGTTTCACGTGAAACAGTATGATCTTCACAAACCATAATTTGTGAAAATTGAGTACCATTGCAAACCGGACAATTGGATAATTTTTCCATAATTATATTTTTTCTTATTCTGCTCTCTTCAAAAAAGATTCTAAAATTTCATAAAACCACATCAATGTTTCACGTGAAACATAAAAATTATCTCCCCAAATAAATCATCAAAATCGAAATGTCTGACGGGGTAATTCCAGAAATTCTGGAAGCCTGACCGATTGTTCTTGGTTTAATTTTTGTCAACTTTTCTCGGGCTTCTGCCGATAAAGATGTCAGTCTTTTATAGTCGAAATCCTCATGCAAAATAAGATCTTCTAACCTAGTTTGCTTGTCAGCCAACTCGTGTTCCTTTGAAATATATCCTTCATATTTCATTAAAATCTCTGCTTGCTCAACACTCTCTAAATCGTATTTTGATATGAACTCTTTTACCTTAGGAGAATAAATAGCAAAATCTAAAAGAGTTACAGAAGGACGTGCTAGTACACCAAACATTTTAACTTTTTGCGTAATAGGAGCAGAGCCAATTGCTTCCAAAGCTGGATTAATTTCAGCCGGATCTATACTCTCCTTTTTGAAATAAGTGATAATTTCCTGCGTTTGTTTTTGCTTTAATTCTACCCTATCTAATCGTTCTTTTTTCGCTAAACCTATTTCAAATGATTTAGGAGTTAAGCGAATATCTGCATTATCCTGACGCAATAAAATACGATATTCGGCACGTGAAGTAAACATACGATATGGCTCATTTGTTCCTTTAGTAACTAAATCATCTATCAAAACTCCGATGTATGCTTCTGAACGTTGAAGGATAAATGCCTCCTTCTTATTTACTTTTAAATGGGCATTTATTCCCGCCATCAAACCTTGACAAGCCGCTTCTTCATATCCTGTTGTTCCGTTAATTTGTCCGGCAAAATACAGGTTCTCAATCAACTTCGTTTCAAGTGTAAGACTCAATTGTTGTGGTGGAAAATAATCGTATTCAATAGCATACCCCGGACGGAACATTTTAACATTCTCAAAGCCTGGAATTTTTTTCAAAGCTTTGAATTGAACATCTTCAGGTAGGGAAGTAGAGAATCCATTTACATAAATTTCTACCGTATTCCAGCCTTCTGGTTCTACAAAAATTTGGTGTCTGTCACGCTCAGCAAAACGCGTTATTTTATCTTCTATACTCGGACAATATCTTGGTCCTAATCCTTGAATTCGACCCGAAAACATCGGTGATTTTTCAAATCCGGTTCTTAAAATTGCATGAACATTTTCGTTGGTATAAGTCACATAACATGGAATTTGTCCTTCAGGTCCATTACCAAGCGGACCCTCGCGTTTTGTTTTAAATGCAAATTGATCACTATTCAGATAGGAGAATTTGTTAGGATTTTCATCGCCATGCTGCACTTCCATCTTTGAATAATCTAGTGAACGACCATCAATACGCGGTGGTGTGCCTGTTTTCATTCTACCTGCTTCAAAGCCTAATTCAACCAATTGTTCGGTTATTCCTTTTGATGCACTTTCGCCCGCTCTTCCGCCACCATATTGCTTTTCACCTAAATGAATGATGCCATTTAAAAATGTTCCATTGGTCAGAACTACTGATTTTGCTCGAATTTTTATATCCATTCCGGTAATAACACCGCAAACTTTTCCTTCTTCAATAATCAATCCCTTCACCATATCTTGCCAGAAATCTAGGTTTGGCGTTGCTTCCAACATCAACCTCCATTCTTCAGCAAATTTCCAACGATCACTTTGTGCTCTGGGACTCCACATTGCAGGTCCTTTTGAGCGATTTAACATACGAAACTGAACAGCTGTTTTATCTGTAACAATGCCAGAATAACCACCCAATGCATCAATCTCGCGCACAATTTGGCCTTTCGCAATTCCTCCCATAGCAGGATTACAACTCATTTGTGCAATGGTTTGCATATTCATGGTAACGAGTAGGGTAGAGGAGCCCATATTCGCGGCAGCGGCAGCGGCTTCACAACCTGCGTGCCCAGCACCTACAACTATTACATCGTATTCTTTAAACATTATTTATTTAAAATAAAATAGAAAAGACTTAACCAAATTAATCCAAAAAAGATTGTAAAACTTAGAATTTCCCTTCCTTCTTTTGCGTTCCTTTTTATAAAAAATTTATAGGAGGACCATATTAAACCGGCAAAAAATAAAACAATTGGAAATAATATTCTCATATCTCGATTGAAATTTTGCAAAGTTATTAATTTTCGGAGAATGTATTTGGAGTGATTTACAATTATTCCATCATTATTAAAACATTTATATCTTTGAAAAATAGACCAACAAAAATTTAAAAAAGAAAATCTTTCATATAACACAAAAAGAAAATCAACCCGAGAAAAAAATTATATCCAAAGGATGGAAAGCATTTATCATTATTAGCCTACTTGTTTATATAGCTGCTGCAGCCTATGTAGGATATTTTTTAGATGGAAAAGTTAATCCTGATGCATTGTCCAGAATGGCAATATTTTTCGCGAGCGGCAGCACAATTTTTGTTGTTACTTTCAAGAAAAACAACATGAAATGGTAATTAAAATTCATTCATAAAAATTCATTGACTGTCAATAAAAATGAAAAAAAATAAAATACAACTTCTTTCAATTCTCACTTTTTTACTACTTATCTCTACTGGGCTTTGTGCACAAGAAGAATCAATTGTTTTAAAAACTTCTACCGGAGATATTGATGGCACATTAACATTGCCAGATAATAAAACTAATGTTTCGGTTGTACTGATAATTGCAGGTTCTGGACCAACAGATAGAAATGGAAATCAGGAATCGACAGAGAATAATTCTTTGAAATATATTGCTGAAGAATTACGAAAAAACGGAATAGCATCTGTACGTTTTGATAAAAGAGGTATTGCGAAAAGTGAAGATGCAATGACATCAGAGAAGAACCTGCGTTTTGAAACATACATAAATGATGTGAAAGACTGGGTAGAGCTATTATCAAAAGATAAACGTTTCGCTAAAATTATAATTGCAGGACACAGTGAAGGATCCTTACTCGGAATGATTGCAGCAGAGAACAATAAAAATGTAAATGCTTTTATTTCTATTGCAGGTGCTGGTCGACCTGCAGATGAGATATTAAAAGAACAAATGGATAAAGCACCAAAAGATGTGAAGGATATTGTTTTTCCGATGATAGAAACATTGAAACGTGGCGATACTATTGGAGATGTGCCTCCTTATTTTTATGCATTATTTCGCCCAAGTGTTCAACCATACATGATTTCCTGGTTGAAATATAATCCTCAAACAGAAATCAGAAATTTAAATATCCCTATATTAATTTTACAAGGATTGACTGATGTTCAAGTAACAGAAACAGATGCTAATTTGTTGGCTAAAGCACAACCCAAAGCCGAATTGAAGCTTATTAAAAATATGAATCATGTTTTAAAAGATTGTGATACTTCTGATAAAGAAAAACAAAAACCGATTTATTCGAATCCTGATTTGCCTTTAAATAAAGAGTTTACTGGCGAATTAATAAATTTTATTAAGAAGGTCAAGTAGTTTTTTGTTGGACAGAACGTGCTATTTTTTTTTAAATAAAAACACTCAAACCGACTTCACACATCCATCCAAACTCATGCTTTTATTGCCCAACGTAACTTCGCTGAACGCGCACGAGGGTTGGTATTACTTTCCTCTGCTGATGGCCGAATTGGATCAGGAGTAATTTCAGAATAAATACCTTCGCGAAATAAACTTTGAAATGATTTTTTTACGCGCCTGTCTTCTCCTGAATGAAATGAAAGTATAGCTACACGACCACCTTTTGCAAGCGCATCAGGAAGTTTTTCTAAAAATTTATCCAACACACCAAACTCATCGTTTACTGCAATTCGTAATGCCTGAAAACAACGCTGACAAGATTTTTTAGTTAAATCCTTACGCGTATTTACCGGAAGAAATTCTAAAGTTTCTGTAATAATTTGTTGTAAATGCGTTGTTGTTGCAATGGTAATTCCTCTTTCTATTTTCGAAATAATAGCTTTCGCAATTTTATCGGCATAAGGTTCGTCTGCATTTACGAAGAAAAGTTCTTGCAATTGTTGTTGAGAAATTGTTTTTAAAAGCACTGAAGCCGGTTTGCCGCTTTTAGGGTTAAGTCTTAAATCTAAGGGGCCTTCAATCTTAAATGAAAATCCTCTATCGGGATTGTCTATTTGCATAGATGAAACACCAAGATCTGCTAATACAAAATTCAAGGGCCCTGCTTCCTGCGCTATTTGGTCGATACCTGAAAAATTCATTTTTTTAATTACTACTACTTCGGGACCAAAACCTAGTGCTGCCAAACGATCCCTGGTCTTTGGTAATTCAACAGGATCAACATCAATAGCATATAAACGACCATTAGGAACCAAACATTTCAGCATCTCTAAACTATGACCACCATAGCCCAAAGTGGCATCTAGTCCTATTTGTCCGGGAACAATTGAAAGAAATTTAAGTATTTCATCCACACAAATAGAACGATGCATCCCAGCTGGTGTACGCCCTTGTTCTATCACTTTTGCTATATCCTCTTTATAAACATCAGGTTGTAGCTCTTTGTATTTTTCTTTAAATGCTTTTGGGTGGGTGCCTTTGTAACGTTCCCTGCGGATGCGTTCCGGCTTTTTATCGTCCATTTGGTAAAAGTAAATAAATTTAATTATGATTTATTATTGCAAGTGAATTAACTGCTTCAATGCGTTTGAGACAAAAGCAAAAAGATTAGATACGTTGATCTATTTATTAAAATCAGATTCTAATAATGAATATATCTCACTATCCAGATAAGTTCCGTTATAGAAATAATTTTCTCTGAAATAGGCTTCCTTTTTAAATCCCATCTTCACTAATAACTTTCTCGAATTTTCATTTGCAGGATTAATATTTGCTTCTATGCTATGAAGGTTAAATTCCTTGAATCCGAAATTTATTAAAGCAGACATTGATTCAAACATAAACCCTTGACCCCAAAACTGAGGTTTAAGTGTATATCCGATTTCAGCCCTGTGATTTTTTTTATCTAATTTCCAAAAAGCAAAATCGCCAATTAGATGGTTCGATGATTTTTCGATGATAACCCAATGCAGACCATTGTGAGCCAAATAAGATTCTAAATTTGTTGAAATAAATTTTTGCGAAACCTCCAATGTCAGATGATTATCGTTATCTAAAAACCTCATCACTTCTTCATTTGAACGGATAAATTGAATTTCTGAAGCATCTTCCATAACAAGCTGTCTGAAAATTAATCGCTCAGTTTCCAGATTTGGAAATTTATCAAACACAGAATCATTGATCATTTTTATGGAAAGATTTTTGCTAACGGTTGTGGGCTAGAAGATTTGCGGGTTTGCTTGCACGAACTTTCTTAACCGATATAAATTTATAAATAATTACTGTACTTACTTATAAATGCAAAAGATTTTCTACCGCTGAAAAGGCATTTGCAAATGTCAATATCATCTAAGTGTGGATTTAATTATTGATGCAACATTTTCTTTGTGTACAAGTGTTCCATAATAACTCAAATGGTCATCATCAAAATACAGCGCATCTTTGTTTAAAGAAATTTTTACCATATTATTTTCAGTCATATTTTCATAAACATCATAAACGCTCACATTAGTATATTTTGACAGTGACGATTTTATATAATCATTATTTTTTATAACCGAAGAGTTGTTTACATAAATCAAATTACAACCTTCAATAGGATTTAATCCTAAATAAGTAAAATATTGACTTGCGTTTTTATTTTCCATAAAATTCAATACAGGTGGCTGAGTAAATAGTAAAGTTTTAATGTTTCTTTTTTCTAAAAAAAACAACAATTCATTAAAGTGTTTTTTTGTTTCTTCGGTTTGCCCATCCCAACGGCACGCCAACACTATTAGTTTTGGTTTCCATTTATCTATATTCTCAATTATAGATTTTGCATAATCTATTCTTTGGGCTTTGGTGAAAAATGCATTTTCACATTGTGAATTAATATCTACCATATTAAAAAACGGATTGCTACCATTTGAAGTGTAACAGGAAAGTGAAACGTTTAATTCATTTGATATTTCGTTAAGTAATTTAGCCCACATTACACCATGTGAATCTCCAATGAGCATAATTTTTGGTGTACCGCTTTTTTTATCTGAAATAATTCCTTCTTTTTTGTAAGCATCATTAAATTCTTGTGATTTTTTTGTAGTTATGACATTGTAACGAGAATTGTTTTCATCTAACCAGACTTCGAATCCATTTTGTGTAGGAGAAATATCATAATATTCGAAATAGGAGGTTTGTGTATTGTATTTGCTATTATAATTAGGACTGAAAAAATCGGATTGAAAATATAAAGCCAATACCATAATTACAACTATTCCTGCAAGAACTATTTTTGGTGTATGTTGGTAGTTTCTGGTTTTATTTTCAATAAATATGTAAGTTAAATAAGATAAGAAAAAGGTTAAGAAAACAATAAACCCATTTAAAAGATGATGATTGATATGTTGAAATTGATATTGCAAATTCTTAAATAAGACAATAATAACCCAATGCCATAAATACAACGAATACGAAATTTTACCAATAAA
>CAIXIP010000015.1 GCA_903919535.1 uncultured Bacteroidota bacterium
ATCAGAGTAAAAATAAGTGAGTTGTTTAGCTTCGTTCAAAGGATGTAAAAATATTATTAGTAAATCGTATGAGCCCTTACAGTCACTGCCTCATAATAGTTAGGCTTGCTATCGAGTGATGCACGATAAAGAATAGAGTTTTTTATTAAAAGTTGAACATCTGAGGATTGATAAGTTTTATAGATGAATGTCAGAGTTGATAAATCATATTTGTATAAGTTCCCATAACCATTAGGATCTTCTGACAAACCTATATAAAAAACATCTGATTGACGTTCAACACAAGATTGTATTTCTGAATATGGAATTTGATTTAATACTCTTTTCCATATTTTATTTCCATTTATATCCACCTTCATAAGAAATCCATATGTCAAAGATGAATTGTTAGGAATATAACAGCTACCAGAAATCACGTAATTTCCATCAGATGTTTCACAAATATCCTTAACATAGTTTACCTTGTAAGTGCTATCTATAAGAATAAATGACGAAAAATCTTTTATCCCGTCAGTATATTTTCCGATGAAAACCGAGCTGCCCGATTCACCTACCAAAATTATTTTTTTATCATTTGTGATTAGAGCATCATGGTAAAATATTGAATTACTTTCGCTATTGATTATACTAGATAAAGAATCACCATTCTGGGAAATTTTAAATAATGTAGTTGGTCCGAATAATCCTTGAATATCAACTAACCAATAATTATTATTTGAATCTTGATAACCCATTAATGCTTTATCTTGGTTATTGTATCCGTAACTTTTTGTCCAAATCGTATCACCTGTTACAGGATTTAGTTTGGCGATAAATGTCTTTGAATACATCCAAGTATATTGGTTCGCACCAAGAACAATTATATTTCCGGAGTTATCTTCAAAGCTATATTCTGCTTTAAAATCATAACCATTAGTGAAAATGTTTTGCCAAATAATGTTTCCGGAAGAATTTGTTTTTGTAACCTGGATCTTATCATGTACTCCATCGTATTGATTCGAGGTCACAATTAAATTCCCATTTGATAAAATTGTTAATGGGTTATTTCCGATGTTATTGTATGTAAAACAATTTCCGTATTGGCTCTCAAAAAACGCATTAAAAATACCTGGGCCTTGTGCTGATGAGGAAGTATTCATATCATTGTTATCTTTCTTTTTACAAGATATAATTAATGATAACAGCCAACATAAAACAATTATTTTTTTCATAGGTTCTGATTTGAAAATTATTCTAAAACAAATATAGATGACAAATATTTTCTTTTCGCCAACATTCTCTTGGCTATGCCTCTTGTCATTTGCTCTTTGTTGTTCTTTTTTCGCCCTTTGGGGTATTTATTTCTATTCCTAGCAAGACAAATAAAATCCATCGCCATACTGGCACTAGCTATTCAAGAGGGAATACACCTTGCTAAAAAGCCCTTAACACTAGAGGACGCACAGCGAACTTATAAACTACCTTGCGACTTAGTTACTTCCCACTTTCACCACTTCTACCCATTTACCCGGTTTACGTGAATTAATTGTATTGTCATACATCGCTTCGCAATAAATTGTTGGTAAATAATATTTTCCTACATAGGCTGCATTCAGAACAATACGGAATGTTTTTGTCTTGTAAGGTGAAATATTAAAGTAGGTATAAACCCTATCATCACGAATATCTTGATACGTTGGATAATCGCTCTTGATAACGCTTTCGGCATCATCCATTCGTGTGTTGTGAATTTCCCAGCCGCTCGGGAATATTTGCGATAATGCCATTTGCAGATATTCTCCACGCACTCCTGGATTGCTTATTTGTACTTCGGCAATAAAGTCGGTTCCTTGTTCCAGTTTGGTAACGTCAATTACTCCGCCTGTCATGTTGGTATAATTAATGTCAACTTTTAGGTCGTTGTCAATAGCCGTCTGGTCGCCTGTTTCCGGGATTCCTTCTAAAATTACACGGGCAAATAAAATACCGCTTCCGTTATTGCTAACAGATAAATTTCCTGCGCTTGCACCTTTTAATTGCATATCAATTTGTTTCACAGGTAATTTTGTGTTCAATGCAATTGCTGCTCCATTATTGATTTTTACGCTGTAACGCATTTCTGAACTTGATCCACTACTGCTGCTTGCAAATTTCGAAACGGCAATTAAACAATACGCAGTTGTTTGTGTGCTCATCCAGTATTGTGAACTCAATGCTTTCGAAACAGTTTTTACAAGCGGAGCGGCTTTCGCTTTCATATCAAGTAAGGTTAGTGTTTCTAGGATCATTGCTTCATCACGATCGTCAGAGCCGTAACTGTAACCCATTTCACAATACTTAGGAATAGCAGTTGTTAAATTAGTGATTAATTTTTTCGCAACTTCTGGTTGTCCTGCTTTAGCATAGGCTGCAGCCAATCGCCATTTTGCGGCAATGGAAAGTTGTGCGTCTTCTTTCAATCGGTTCATTGCACCCAATTCAGGAGCTTTTGCCAAAGCCAATGTATATAGTCGATATGCCTGATCGAGGTCATTGTTGTAGTAATAATACTGATCGCGCGAATGTCTTGTCCATGCATTTGCAGTGTTACGTTGGTAACGTTTCCAGTTCTCTAAAAAATTTGGTGGAAGCGAATAGCCTTTCAATTCCGCTTCGATCATAAAATGTCCGGCATATGTTGTTCCCCAGTCATCAGCATCGTATTGCCCAGCCCAATAGCTCATTCCACCGCTTGCAGTTTGAAATGATTTCAAGCGTTCAATTCCAGCTCTGATGTTTTTATCTATTTTGATTTTGAAATCACTGTTCAGTTCCATGATGTCGCCCAAGAATAATTGAGGGAAAACAGAGGATGTTGTTTGTTCTACACATCCATGCGGATACTCAATTAAATATTTCAAGCGTTCACCCAGATTGATAGGAGGGATGCTAGATAATTCAATTGTTCCTTTGTTCGTACCTACCATACCGGCAGGAGTGTAGGGAGTGTTCCATGTTTTACCTGCTTCAATAACGCTTTCTACCACATTCACTACTTTCGGATTAGGGTTACGTACATCAATCTCAATATCGTATGTAGCTTTCTCTGCTCCACTGGTAGCAACAATTTTAACCTTGCCAACACCTAACATCGAATTTACTTTTAATTTAAAGTTCGCAACATCATCTCCAATATCCTTAAATGTTAATCCTTTAGTCGTGCCATCAAGTGCAGTAAACATGTTGTTAACCTGAATTTCAACTTTCACGTTCTTCACTTGTTTTTCCATCGCAAAAACAGTTACAGGAAGATCTACTTCTTCACCTGGTCCAACTACACGTGGCAAAGTTCCTAGTATCATCAATGGTTTTCGGACAGGTGTTGTTTTGTCGGTAGAACCATAAGCTCCATTATAACCTGCTATTACCATTGTTCTTACTGAACCAACATATTGCGGCATCATAAATTCAAGATGCGCTGTTTCTCCTTTTTTAAGGAAATAAGGGCCCATGAATTTCACCATTGGTTTAAATCGGTTTGCTTTATTGCCAGCCTTCCCATCCAATGCGCCATCACCACCTATTGCTAGGATGCGAGATAGTTCGGCACCATAAGCGCCCATCACCATATCGAATAAGTCCCAGGTTTTTACCCCCAACGCTTCACGTGCATAAAATGCACTCCAAGGATCAGGTGTTTTAAAATGTGTAAGGTCTAATAATCCTTCATCAACTATCGCAACAGTATATGTCATTTCTTTCCCATTTTTTTCTGAAACAGTTAAGCTCGATTTTGTTTCCGGACTCCATTTTTCAGGAGTTGTAACTATAGGATTCAAATGTGTATTTGGATCTTCCACCGAAATAGGAACCACACCATACAATCGTATTGGCAAGTCGTTCACGGTTTGTGCATGTGGTTGGATCAACGTAACATTCACATAAACATTAGGAGTCATCTCTGCTGTTACAGGAAATTCGAAATTGGTTTCTCCTTTTTTAGTTTCAGCCCAATATGCGTTGATCACTTTTGAACCGCTCTCAACACTTATCAATGCGCGGCCTTCAGCACTTGATGGAATAGTGAGTTTTACTTTGTCCCCAACATTGTATTGTTTTTTATCACTGCTGAAAGAAAGAAGTGTTGCACCATCATTTCCTTTCGGAGATGAACCTGCCCAAGATGGCCAATCAATGTAAACGGTTTGTCCTGTGCGATGTCCGCTTTCTTCATCTGTTACGCAGATATAAAAACGACCCCAGTCAGGACGATTCACTCGTAAAACAAATTGTCCTTTACCATTTACTGTTGAAATAACCTGATCTTGTATAGGCTGACGGTATTCGTTTCCAACATAGTTGGCCAAATCACCTTCATAACTATCCCACCACCAACGCCAACTAACTTTATAGACTTGTACTTTTAATTTGCTTTTCGAAATTGGTTTTCCATCGCTGTCAACAGTAACTACTTTTACAATATGATTGGTGTCTGTTTGTAACATGCCTGTAAACTGATTGCCTTCAGGAACTTTTATTCCAACATAAGATGTGTATGGCGAATAAGGTAATGTGAATTGATCAACACTAAATGCTCCGCCTTGTTCGAATACTCGTACTTTAAAGCTTGCGCGTAACATACCTGATGCAGCATCTTTCACGGTGATGTTTGGTTTTACAATTGCTTTTCCGAATTCATCAATATTGCTATCAAAAATAGTTTGTGCTTCAGAAGTAAAATTACGTGCAGGATCATCAAAATTATAATCATCATATTTTTTAAAAGTTGTTCTTGTTTGTGCTAAAGTTACTTCCACTTTTGCATTCAAATTTTTTGCAATAGCACCCATCAACCATTTTACTTCTAGAGTTCCTTTCTCTTCTTTATGGGCAATCGATAGTTGTTCGGTGCCAAAATCCAATTTAATTTTTAATCGGTTTGGCATGATGGTTTCAACTTTGATGTTTTTTGTGAACCATGCTCCGCCTACTTTTACACGAGCGGTCCAGTTTCCTGTTGGAGAATTTTTTTCTGTAGTAGTAGTGAAATTATAAAATCCATTTAGCCCGACAGTTTTCACAATTTTTCTGAATACTTGTCCTTGCGGATTCAATAATTCAAATTGCACCGGATGATTTTTCGGCAACGTGTTTTGTTTATCTTCAAGCATAAATGTCAAAAACAACGTGTCGCCCGGGCGCCATACACCACGTTCTCCATAAATAAAACCTTTGATTCCTTTTTGTACCTGTTCGCCCGAAACGTCAAATGCACTTACGGATAAAGCCGATCCATCATCTAACTTCAGATAACCTCTTTGCTCTCCATATTTTACAAGCATTAAAAATGGTTTCTTTTTGAAGGTAGCGTCACACATCCCATCACCATTTGTTTTGAGTGTTTTAATTACTTGAAGTTGATAATCAATCAATTCAACAGTTGCATTTGCAATTGGTTTCGTGGTAATTAAATTTGTAACTACAAATGTCATTGATCCATCAGTTCCTCGTTTTGCCAACAAACCGAGATCAGAAGCTAATATGTTGCGACTAACTTCTTTGTTTCTGTAATAGGAATTATCACAAGGGTTTTCACGTTCCTCATAATTATATCCACCTTCTTCATCATAATATTCGTAATTATCATAATAATTATAACTGTAATAATCCCAATCTTCTTCGTTATCATCATCAGCAATATTATCATTTGTTTCTTGCATAGTTTCGTCAATCGCATCGCCTCCTGATGCGGTACATGTGTATGTTGAATATTCTTTTTTGAAACTAATAATTACTTTATAAATAGCACCAGGCTCTGTTTTTATCAATGTTGACAAATCAAGTGAATAGGTGTTCCATTTGCCAAGATCCATTGCACTTTTTGATGTAAGTTGAATAGTTTTCTTTAATACAACTTTTCCTACGCGTTTTAATTCACGTTCGCCTTCCAGATTATTTATTTGTAAAAATTGCGGAATGTTTTTTTCATAGATCTTTAAGATTTTTACATCAACAGCTTTTAAACTTACTGCTTTGAATGGGAATGTGAGGCCATTTGAGTTTGGTAGAATAACACCTTTGCCAATTAACTGAACTTCGGGTTTAAATTCCTCGAACATTATTTCCATTAAATATTTTTCTTTTAATGGCATTCCTAAAATATTTTTCACACCTAATTCAGCAGTAATGGTGCGTGCTCCAACTTGTCTTGTTTGCGGGTATACACGTATCTCGTTATCTTCAATAATGTATTTTAAAGCAGAGCCACCACTTAATGTAACCAATCCATCTAATGTTTGGTTTTCAAGAACAGGATCCGAAAACTGAAGCACAGCATATTGTTCAGGGCTTTGAATTACTTTAACATCCATCACTTTAAAATCTCCAAGAGCGGGAATGATAATCGATTTTCTTCCGCTAATACTTAGATTTAATGGAGTTCCATTCCATGTAATGATAACGCTATCTTCTTTTTCAGAACGTAGAATTCCATCCACAGTAAAACGATTGATTGTTCTACTTCCCTCATGTATCCATGTGATTGGGAGTGATTTCCCATTTTGAGTAACTGTAATTATTTTTTCAACATCTTGAGGATTTGCAACATCGGCCGTAGATAGTGTTCCATCTAAACGCTGTGTACGTAAGGTCTTTTTGTCAGTTGTGGTCATTTTATCAACAAACACTTCATACGATTGTTGCATCGTTTGAAAATCAAATTTGAATGTTTCAAATTCATCAGGCACATTCAGGATTTTAGATAAATAAAATTCTGCATTATATTTTGTATCACTAGGCAAAGGCTGCTCAGGAGTAAACTCAATGGTACGATTGTCTATCCACATGGCTGTGCCTTTTATGGAAGGAGAAAAATCAAATAACTTTTTATCAATTGCTTTCCCGATCTCAATTGGTGTCGTGATTTCATCCGTCAATAAAATTCGAATACGCGATTCACTGGAAATAATTCCCGATGTATACGCATTGATATAAGCGCCAAATGCGGGATTTACTTTTTCTTCAGATGAAGATGAATGCATTTTACTGAATACAGAAAATGCTATCAATGCGGATACACAGAGTCCAACAATGATTAATATTAATCGTTTTGACATTTGTTGTGGAGGTTTTTTGTTAGAATAGGTTGTTGTGATTTCTTGAGTAAATGTATAGCAAAAAACGAATCTGTTATAAATTGTTAAATAATATTTATTTCATAAAACTTTATGGGTATTCTTCCGTTATAGATTCATAAATTTGAAAAGGAGGCAATTTTGATTTTAATCCTTCATTTATGGAATTTAAAGATTTTTTAATCTATTGAACTGAATAATCCTAAAACGAATCATTTATCTGTTTAAGCATGCAATTAAAAACTCTAAAACTAACCGAAATGAAATCATTCATCTTTCCTCTGACAGTGTGTTTTGCACTAATTTTTAATTCTTGTCAACCTCCCAAAAAGAAAGACCAAAATATACCAAAACCCGTTCCTAAAAAACAAGCTTTGATAATAGGGAATCCGTTGGATTGCGGAATTGAGAATATTTCACTTTTCCCTGTCGGAACAAATTATAAACCTCAAGTGTATGAGGGGAATAGAAATTCTTCAGAAACCTTATTGGATATGGCAAAAAGTACATTGACCTTTTCTTCGAATAGTGGTGCTTTTTCTGACCGACTTGCCGAAAAGGAATATATCAATGGAAATGAAAATGAATTTGACATCCGAAATATACTGTTTTACGATTTAAAAGGTGGAGGAACCTACCCTTTGGTTTCAGACACTATTCATATTCTCTCTTTTGCTATTCATAAAGAATTCCCCAGTCCAAAGATTTTTTACCGGGTTGTAAAAAAGGATATCAATAAAGATTCTATATATAACTCAAAAGATCCGGTTATGCTTTTTATATCTGATATTTTTGGAAAAAATTTAGTGCAGGTAACACCCGATAATGAACAATTTCTTGATTATTTCTATTATTCGGATACTCAAAAAATATTGATAAAATCAGCCATCGATGCAGATGATAATAAAGAGTTCACAAGCAGTGACGAAACCAATTTTAGAGATATGGATATTAAAGACCCTAAAATGGGGCGCGAAATATTCTCAAAGTCATTAAAAGATTCATTAAGATTTAAATAATATTTTTGGAATGATTTTCGCCTCTGCATAATTCGTATTTTTATACTCTTAACTAATAATATATCATGTTTAAAAACAAAAAAATACTTCTGTTGATTCCTGTTGCTCTTGTTGCAATCTTTTCTTATGCATTTATTGCAAATCAAACGGATAAAGATCAGGCTATTGACCAAATTTTGATGCAGAGCCTAAAAACAATGCATTATTCACCTAAAGAAATCAATGATGATTTTTCGCAGAAGGTATTTAAGCTTTATATCCAGCGACTGGACTTTAATAAAAAGTTCCTGATTCAATCGGATATTGATGAACTTAAAAAAATGGATCGCTCTATTGATGAAGACATTACAGCCGGAACCTTCACTTTTTTTGATAGATCAGTAGAGATCATTACAAAACGAATTGATGAGGCTCAGGAATATTATAAAAAAATATGTGAAAAACCGTTCGATTTCAGTAAAGATGAAACAATAGAATTAGATGCGGAAAAACTTAATTTTTCAAAAAATAAAGATGAACTGAAAGATGCTTGGAGAAAATCTTTGAAATATCAGACGCTTGCAAAAATAGTTGAGATGACCGAATCTCAGGAAAAAGCGAAAGAAAAAAGTGATACAGTTAAGATTAAAACTAAAGACGAGTTGGAAATTGATGCTCGTAAAAAAGTGCTAAAAAGTAATGACGATTATTTTAAACGTTTGAAGGAATTTAACCACAACGATAGACTTTCAATTTATTTTAATTCCATAACAGGAATTTACGATCCTCACACCGAATTTTTTGCTCCGAAAGATAAAGCGCAATTTGATATAAGTATGAGCGGACAACTTGAAGGAATAGGAGCACAACTTCAGGAAAAAGACGGTTACATTAAGGTTTCGAGTATTGTACCCGGTAGCGCTTCATGGAAACAAGGGCAATTAAAAGCGGGTGATGTAATTTTAAAAGTGGCTCAAGGGGCTGCTGATCCTGTTGATATTGTTGATATGCGTTTGGATGATGTAGTTCAGTTGGTTCGAGGTAAAAAAGGGACAGAAGTTAGGTTAACAGTTAAAAAACCTGATGCAAGTATTGTAGTTATTTCTATTATAAGAGATATCGTTGTTCTGGAAGATTCATATGCTCAGTCGGTAATTTTAAAAGGAAAGAAAAATATCGGATACATAAAACTGCCTTCTTTTTATGCTGATTTTAGTGGTAAAGGAGGTCGTTCCTGCTCAAAAGATATTAAAAAGGAACTGGAAAAACTTAAGTCAGAAAATGTTGATGGTGTTATTTTGGATCTCCGTTATAATGGTGGTGGATCACTAGGAGATGTTGTGGATATGGCCGGTTTATTCATTGATAAAGGACCGATTGTTCAGGTGAAACAAAAAGAGGGTGCTCCGCAGGTATTGGATGATAAAGATCCTGCTATTATTTACGATGGACCATTAACGGTAATGGTAAATTCCAATTCAGCTTCAGCATCTGAAATTATGGCAGCTGCTATTCAGGATTACCACCGTGGGGTAATTGTAGGTACTTCACCATCTACATTCGGTAAAGGAACGGTTCAGCGTTTTTATGATATGGATGATTATTTGCCGCCTCAATACGCGAATATTAAACCAATTGGCCAGGTGAAAATTACTACTCAAAAGTTTTATAGAATCAATGGTGATGCAACTCAATTAAAGGGTGTTATCCCAGATATTATTTTGCCGGATCCATATTATTTACTCGATCAAGGTGAAAAGGAACAGGATTATCCAATGGCTTGGGATGAAATTAAACCAGCACAATATACTCCCTTAACTCCTTCATATTCGGTTGAAAAATTAAAAGCAAATAGTGCAGCTCGGTTAAAAAGTAATGAGAGTTTTTCAGTTTTGGAAGATGCAGCTAAGCGTTTGAAAAAACAAAAAGACAGTACCATTGTTTCTTTGAATTTTGAAAAATATGTTGCGGAACAGAAAAGATTAAAAACAGAGTATAAAAAAATGGAAAATCTGGATAAGGAAATTGTTGGAGGAGTTGATGTTGTTGCCTTAAAGGCAGATGCTTTTCCTGCAACCGATACGGTTAAAGTTTCTAAAAATAAAGAGTGGTACAAAGCCATTAAAAAAGACCTTTATTTGAACGAAACAATTTCAATTATGAATGATATGAAATAATTAGTTTTAACAAAATGAAACGTCTCGAAATTTCCGGGGGCGTTTTTTTTGACAAATTTTAAAAATAAGCAATCAAGTACTTGAATGTTAAATCTCTTTTAGTAATCTTTGTAAAAAAATAAAAAGTATATGAATTCGAACAATACCTCTCGTAAAGATTTTTTGAAGTCAATAGGTTTAATGGCTCTTGCAACAACTGTAGCATCGATAGCAACTCCTTTTGAAGCTGCTGCAGAAACAATTGCCAACACAAATAAAAAAGAAGAGTTGGATAACTTTCTTTTAGTATATGAACGATGGGTAACAGAATTCAACAAAATGGTCGATGTACAGAAAAAAGATCCTCATCATTTAGAAAATAACAAACGGATGATGCAATTAAGCGATGAAGCGGCAGGGTTTCTACCTAAAGTTAAACAGTGTTATGCAAGTGCTTTCCATCGTGAACGTTACATAGAACTTTCGCATCTATTAACAAATAATATTGATCATTAAATAGTCTATAACTACATTCTGTCAGGAACTTCAATGCCTAATAAATGCATTGAAGATTTAATTGCATTTCCAATAATCCTTGAAAATTGTAAACGGAATAAAACATAATCTTTTTGCTCCTCTTTTAAGATAGGAGTATCATGATAATACTGGCTATATTCTTTTGCTAATTCATATACATAATTCGCAATTACTGCCGGACTATATTCATTCGCAGCTTGTTGTATAACTGTATTAAAATTGTATAGTTTAATGATCAGTTGTTTTTCTTTTGGCAAAAGCTCAATGTTATGAGTAAATACATCAATATCTTGAAAGTTGCCTAAGCCTTCTGCTGCTTTGCGCAACAATGCTTGTATACGAACATAGTTAAACTGGATGAAAGGAGCTGTATTTCCATTAAAATCAATTGATTCAGCCGGATTAAAAAGCATTTTCTTTTTTGGATCAACCTTTAAAATGAAATATTTTAATGCGCCCATTCCGATAGTATGAAATAGTTTTTCCGCTTCCACTTCAGTCATACCCTCAACTTTCCCTAATTCTCTGGTGGTGGTGGCCGCGGTTTCTACCATAACTTTCATAAGATCATCTGCATCTACAACAGTTCCCTCACGTGATTTCATTTTCCCTTCAGGTAGCTCAACCATACCGTAAGATAAGTGATACAAGCCATCAGCCCATTTATAACCTAATTTTTTTAGGATAAGGAATAATACTTTAAAGTGATAATCTTGTTCGTTACCAACAGTATAGATCAATTTGTCGAAATGAACTTCTTCTGCACGTTGAACAGCTGTTCCAAGATCTTGCGTCATATAAACTGATGTGCCATCTCCGCGTAACAATGTTTTTTCATCTAGTCCATCAGCCGTAAGATCGATATATATTGAATTGTCTTCTCTTCGTTTAAGCACACCTTTTGCCAAGCCATCATCAATAATATTCTTCCCTAAAATATATGTATTACTTTCATAATATGTTTTATCGAAATTTACTCCCAACATTTTGTATGTGGCATCAAATCCTTTGTAAACCCAAGAGTTCATCTTCTCCCAAAGTGCCCTAACTTCTTTGTCGCCAGCTTCCCATTTACGAAGCATTTCCTGAATCTCCAGCATTAATGGTGCTTGCTTTTCAGCTTCTTCTTCACTTAATCCTTTTGATTTACCATCTGCAATTTGCAATTTGTAATTTTTGTCAAACTCAACATAATATTTACCAACTAGATGGTCTCCTTTAATTCCTGTTGATTCAGGTGTTTCCTCATTTCCCCATTTTTGCCAGGCAAGCATGCTTTTGCAAATGTGAATTCCGCGGTCGTTAACTAGATTTACCTTTATAACCTTATTGCCTGCTGCTTTTAAAATTTCGGCAACTGAATATCCCAATAAATTATTGCGCACATGGCCAAGATGTAATGGTTTATTTGTGTTTGGAGATGAATATTCAACCATTACGGTTGATGCATTTTCTGGTAATGTATCGTTGATGAATGGCTTCCCATTTATGTATTTAAAGTAATTGAGCCAAAAGGAATTATCAATTACAAGATTTAAAAACCCCTTTACAACATTAAAGTCGGCAACTTCAGGTACATTTGTTTTTAAGAAATTACCGATCTCTGTTGCTGTTTCTTCTGGTTTCTTTTTTGAAATTTTCAGGAAGTTAAAGACCACAAAGGTAAGATCACCAATAAAATCGGGATTGGTTTTTTCGAATACTGCTTTTTCAATAGTAGCTCCATACAGTGACTTAAAAGCTTCAATGGTTTGTTCTGAAAGTTTTTTTTCGATATTCATAAATACAATAAAGTCAAATATTTTATTCTTTTCTATTTATTCAATAGACCTAAACCATTAACTAATAAGTAAGCTGGCTAACTACTTTTTGTAAAATTTCAAATGTATTCTCAGCCATAAGGTTTTCTTTATCCAAAGTAGGATTTACCTCGCAAATTTCGAAGCAACAAACTTTTTCATTTTGAATTAATCGAACACATAAACTTCCTGCCTCTTTTTCTGTTATACCATTTCTAACTGGTGTGCCCGTTCCTTTCGAGATAGAAGAATCCATGCTATCCACATCAAATGAAATATAGATCAAATTACAATGACTTAAATGTGCTAATGCATCACGCGAAATTTTTTCTACTCCATTTCTTTTTACCTCAGCGGTAGTAAAAGTTTTTATTTTATGTTTTTTTAATAAATATGTTTCTTCAGGTTCTACATCCCGAACACCAATAAAAACAAGATCCTTGTAAGTTATTTTAGGCATAATACCGCCAACTTTTTTTAATTTGTTCCATAAATCAACCGTTTCTTTATCCGGTTTATTCATCTTGTTACTGATATTGTCTTCTGCCAATGATGCCGCAAGTGGCATGCCATGCATATTGCCTGTAGGAGTAGTATAAGGGCTATGGATATCTGCATGAGCATCTATCCAGATAACACCTAATCTTTGTTTAGGATTGGCCATTTTAATACCTGCAATTGTTCCACCAGCAGTGCTATGGTCACCAGCTAAAATAATAGGGAAACTGTTTTTTTTCAAGGTTTGAGAAACGGTATTGGCAACTCGCTCATATGTAGATAAAATACCTGCAATACGTTTCGCATATGTGGTTTTTGTAGGCTCAAACAATAATTGATTTTCAGTTTTTACTTCTATAGATTCAATTTGTTTGAACATATTGCTTCCGTAATCGAGAGCTGCAATTTTAATGGCATCTATCCCCATACTGGCACCACGTGTACCTGCACCAATTTCTGATTTTACTTCAATAAATTTTACACTTTTCATGATAATTGATTTTAAAATCGGGACTTTATGAACCGAATTCGTTTCTTTTTATTTTGTTTATTGATATCTAAATTACTTACTTGATGAATAAAATATCAAACTAAGTTACTTACATTTGTGAAAAATATTTTATTTGTAATTTTTAAGCCACAAAATGGAAAATAAATACCGCGATTTAATAGAGCAAACCTTCGATTTTCCGCAAGAAGGTTTTGATGTTATTGATGATGAACTTCATTTCTATGACATCCCCTTGATGGACATAATCAAAAAATACGGTACTCCATTAAAAATAAGCTATTTACCAAAAATAAGCGCTCAGATCCAAAAAGCCAAAAAATTATTTAATGTAGCTATGGCAAGAGCCGATTACAAAGGCAAATATACATATTGTTATTGTACAAAAAGCTCCCATTTTTCTTTTGTGTTAGAAGAGGCTTTGAAAAATGACATCCATTTAGAAACATCTTCAGCATTTGATATCCCTTTGGTAAAGTCCCTTTACAATTCAGGGAAAATTACAAAGGATACTTATATAATTAACAATGGTTACAAACGCCCTACCTATTTAAAATACATTAGTGAATTGGTAAATGAAGGCTTTCATAATGCTATTCCTATTTTAGATAATATCAACGAATTGCCACAATTGGAAAAACTTTGTAAAAAGAAGTTTAAAATTGGAATTCGTGTAGCTGCAGATGAAGAACCCAAGTTTGAATTTTATACATCGAGATTGGGTATTCGAGAGGCTGATATTATTCCGTATTATAACAATAAAATAAAAAGCAGCTCCAAGTGTGAATTGAAAATGCTTCATTTTTTTATTAATACGGGAATTAAGGATTCTACCTATTACTGGACAGAACTGACGAAATGTATCAATGTGTATTGCGACTTGAAAAAGGTTTGTCCAACACTTGATTCACTAGATATTGGTGGTGGGTTTCCTATCAGAACTTCCTTAGGCTTTAGCTATGATTATAGCTATATGGCGGATGAAATTATTCAGAAAATAAAAAATGTTTGCGAAGAGCGTGGTGTGAAAGAGCCAGATATTTTCACTGAATTTGGAAGCTACACGGTTGGGGAAAGCGGTGCAGCCCTCTTTTCAATTGTTGATATTAAAAAGCAAAATGATAATGAACTTTGGTATATGATCGATAGTTCTTTCATTACCACCTTGCCTGATACATGGGGAATCAAACAAAAATTTGTACTACTTGCTATCAATCATTGGGATAAAGAATATCAAAGGGTTGATTTAGGCGGTCTAACTTGTGATAGTGAAGATTATTATAATGCGGAATCCCATTTAAATCAGGTATATATGCCTTTAGCTACTGAAAAACAAAAAGAGCCATTATACTTAGGCTTTTTTCATACAGGTGCTTATCAGGAGTCGCTGGGAGGATATGGCGGAATTCAACATTGTTTGATCCCTGCCCCCAAGCATGTAATAATTGATAAAGATGAAGATGGAGAGATTACAACCCGCCTTTTTGCCAAAGAACAGAGCTATAAATCAATGATGAAAACCCTTGGATATTAGTTAAAATTTCAAAAAGTATTTTTTTTTGACTTCAATGATATTATTATTACCTTTCGCAACTTAATACCAAAAAGAAAGTTCATTCATATCTGTTTTTTTAGATAAGATTGTTCGAAAATAACGAATGGGAAAGAGATTTTTTATAGGCCTTGTAGGTTTCTTAAATATACTTGTTTGGGTTGGCTGTAATACTACAGATGAGAAATTCATCTCGGAAGGCAGCATAGAATACGCAGCTTCGGTCACTGACCAAAGCAATCCAATGGCAAGTATGGCTCCAAGCAAAATGACCATTAAGTTTAAGAACAACATGTCATGTGCCGAAATGAGTGCAGGTATGGGCTTGTTCAGCACATCATTTATTTCAAATCCTGAAAAAAAATCTCTTATACAACTAGTGAAAATATTGAATAAGAAATTTTCGATGGTTATGAATGAGGCAGATTTAAAAAAAGAGAATGAATTGTTTAATGTTGAAATAATTCCTAGTAAAGTAACAA
Source organism: uncultured Bacteroidota bacterium (assembly GCA_903919535.1). Lineage (GTDB taxonomy): Bacteria > Bacteroidota > Bacteroidia > 2-12-FULL-35-15 > 2-12-FULL-35-15 > 2-12-FULL-35-15. Next base: position 15,622 of record CAIXIP010000015.1, read on the forward strand.
AATTGATCGCAGGTTATAAGTGTGAAAAAGCTACAGTTCATTATAAATCAGGTGACTATACAGATTTTGATGTTTTTTACACGAAGGATTTAGACATAAAAAATTCAAATTTTGCCAACCCATTTTATATGATTGATGGGGTTTTGATGGAATATCAAATGACAAAATTTGGACTAGAGATGAAATTCACCGCTACCGCTATAAAAAAAGAAGATATTGATGATTCTGTTTTTCAGCTTCCTGCTGACTATAAACAAATATCAAAGGAAGAAATGAATACAATGTTATTAGGCTTGCAATAATCAATCGCCCATATTATTCTGAAATATTCCTGTTTTTCTACTACTCATTTAAATTAACTTATTCATTTATACATTTTCTCATCTTTCTTTTTCCACAATAGTAAGTTTATAAGATTTCGATAAACATAAATCTTTCCCTTTGTTGTTTACTATTTTTGATTGGTATACCGAAACAACATAAGTTTCTGAGAAATAAATATTTAGTATTCAAAGCTGGGGAACTATACCCTAAAACAAAAATACCTTTGGTATAAAACCCTTTTATTGCAATGGAAGAAATAAAAAAAAATACTTTAAAGAACAAGTTAAAAAATTCTGATTCAGGTGATAAGAGTTTGGAAAAGGAAAGTAAACCGAAAAAAGAAAAATCTATTACTGAGAAATCTTCCAAGCCATCTATTCTTGAAAATGTAAATTCCTATTTTTCTTTTATCCAAAATGAGAGGTTTCAAAAAATATTTGGATTAACCTTATTATTATTTGCAGTTTATTTGGCAATTGCATTCACTTCATTCGCTTTTAGTTGGGAAGTTGATCAGGATAAAGTATTAGGCAATCTCTTTTCCCCAGAAGTAAAAGTAGAAAATTGGCTGGGGAAATTTGGTGCATTGATATCCTATGTTTTTATTCATAAATGGTTTGGTGCCGCTTCGTATATTTTTGCTTTTTTGGCATTTATTACCGGCTTGAGAATCACGTTCAATATTGGATTTATTAATTTCCGAAAAGCATACGCAATATCTTTTTTCTTATTGATCTTTATTTCAGTAACTCTCGGTTATGTTTTCAGTAATACATTGTTTTTTTTAGGTGGAGCATTTGGATATACAATCAGCAATAAGTTGAATGCATTGTTAGGATTTATCGGTACAGGTGTTTTATTGCTTTTTGCTTTTGTAGTTTTTCTGGTTGCCGTGTTTAATGTTTCATTTGACCTAAGTAAAAAAGACCCTATCATAGAAGATGAAAATGAATCGGATCAAAAACCTCTTGAAGAAGTATTGGAGGAAAAAAAAACGATTAATACATTAAAAGAAATTAATGAAGTTGAAGAAGAGGAGGAGAAGCCAAAGGAAGATGATTTTATTATCACAAATGATGAACGACATGATATCGTAGAAGAGGTAGAAAAAAATATAGTAAAAGAAGAAATTATTTTATCTACCAGTGATAATGGAGTACAATTTGTTGTTGAAAGTATTGAAAAGAAAGAAGAAGAATTAAGCCCTGAACAATTGGCTGCCGCTTTAACTGCTCAAGTGGGGGAATATGATCCGACTTTAGATCTTTCTTCCTATCAATTTCCTACCATCGATCTATTGGAAAATTATGGTGGGTCAAAAGAAATTGTGATCAATACTGAGGAGCTTAATGCCAATAAAGATAAAATTCTGAAAACACTAAGTGATTATGGAATTGATATTGAAAAAATTAAAGCAACAGTAGGTCCTACTGTTACACTTTACGAAATAGTTCCGGCAGCGGGTGTTCGTATATCAAAAATAAAAAATCTGGAAGATGATATCGCATTGAGTTTATCAGCGCTCGGTATACGAATTATTGCACCTATTCCCGGAAAAGGAACAATTGGAATTGAAGTTCCGAATTTGAACCCTGAAATAGTTCCAATGAGAACTCTTTTGGCTTCTGAAAAATTCCAGAATACTACAATGGATCTGCCAATTGCATTAGGCAAAACAATCAGTAATGAAACATTTATTACTGACCTTGCAAAAATGCCACATCTTTTAATGGCAGGGGCTACAGGACAAGGGAAGTCAGTAGGGTTGAACGCTGTTCTGGTTTCATTGTTATACAAAAAACATCCTTCGCAAATTAAATTTGTTTTGGTTGATCCAAAAAAAGTTGAGTTGACTTTATTCAATAAAATTGAGCGTCACTTTTTGGCGAAACTTCCTGATAGCGCAGAAGCGATAATAACAGATACTAAAAAAGTTGTTCATACACTTAATTCCTTATGTATTGAAATGGATCAACGTTATGATCTATTGAAAGATGCACAAGTGAGAAACATAAAGGAATACAATACTAAATTTATTGCCCGAAGACTTAATCCGAATGACGGGCATAAATTTCTTCCATACATCGTATTGGTTGTGGATGAGTTTGCCGATTTAATAATGACAGCTGGTAAGGAAGTGGAAACTCCCATTGCACGATTAGCGCAACTTGCCCGTGCAATTGGAATTCATTTAATCATTGCAACACAACGTCCATCTGTAAATATTATTACTGGTACAATAAAAGCCAACTTCCCTGCTCGTATAGCATTTCGTGTAACATCAAAAATAGATTCACGGACCATTTTAGATTCAGGTGGTGCCGATCAGTTGATTGGGCGCGGTGATATGTTACTTTCAACCGGTAACGATCTAATTCGTTTGCAATGTGCATTTGTTGATACACCTGAAGTGGATCGAATTTGTGATTTTATTGGAGCACAAAGAAGTTATCCTACCGCATTTTTATTACCTGAATATGTGGATGAAAATGGTGAAGGAACAGGAAAGATGGATGATCCTTCTGAAAGAGATGGTTTGTTTAACCAGGCGGCAGAAATTATTGTTTCTACGCAACAAGGTTCAGCATCATTGCTTCAACGTAGATTGAAATTGGGATATAATCGCGCTGGTCGAATCATCGATCAATTAGAATCAGCTGGAATAATTGGGCCATTCGAAGGTTCCAAAGCTCGTGAAGTGTTAATAAAGGATATGTTATCTTTGGAACAGTTTTTGAATAAGTCCGATAAAAATTAATAAAACTACTATCATGTTTGCAAAAAAAATTACTCTATTAGCATTATTAACTGTTAACTTTTTTGTATCAGTAAATGCTCAAAATGATCCTAAAGCAAAAGCTATTAGTAATATATATCGAGTACGATTTGTTGACGAGCCAACAGAGTTAAATTATGTTTCGCCTATGGCAAGAGCAAATAGTTTTCAAGGTGGTGCTTTAGCCTCTGAGCAAGTTTCAACGCCTAAAGTAAACGACCAAAAAATAGGTAGAAATGATCCTTGTTTTTGTGGTTCTGGTGAAAAATATAAAAAGTGCCACGGCAAGGCTTAGATAAGCCAT
>CAIXIP010000016.1 GCA_903919535.1 uncultured Bacteroidota bacterium
AAACAGAGATTTGAATAAAATAGAAAATGATAGTGTTTCATTAAGTTCTTTTTATGAAAAATTATATCAATTAGAAAAAACAAAAAAGGGACGCGTAAGTATTATTCATATTGGCGATTCGCACATTCAGGCAGATAATTTATCGGGTACGATCCGACAAAAAATGCAATTGAAATTTGGAAATGCAGGTAGAGGTTTGATCTTCCCATATCGCGTTGCGAAAAGCAATGAGCCATCAACATATAAAACAATTACGAATGCTACCTGGGATTCGAAACGAAACGTATTTTATGAAAAACCTTTGCCAATAGGAATAAGCGGATTTACTATTGAAACAAAAGATTCATCTGCTGAAATAAATATTACAGTAAAAGACCAGCCAGGCTTAGGATATAGCTTCACAAAATTTACGATGTTCCATGATAAAGGAATTAATAATTTCGATTTGTCGATTTGTGATGACTTGAATTGTGAATATGGAGTATTCAAATCAAAAAATAAATCGAGTAATCCTTTTGTTTCAGAGCTAAAATTTGAGAAACCAATGCGTCAGGTGTATATCCGAAATAAAGATACCGATACGCTAAATCAGAAAAGTACTCGTATTTACGGTATGCTATTAGAAAATGATTCCTCCGGAGTATTGTATAATATGATTGGTGTTAATGGCGCTGAATTCAGGCATTATAACATGTCAAAATATTTTCAGGAACAATTAAATTATTTGAATTCTGATTTGATAATTGTTTCAATGGGCACTAACGAAGCTTTTTCAAAAGGATTTAATAAAGAATTATTTTATAAGAATATTGATACGCTCATTACAAATTTGAAAATTTCTAATCCTCATGCAATTGTATTATTAACTACTCCAGCTGATTCATATCGTAAATCAAGAAAAGGAAGAGTGAAAAATCCGGATATGAAAATTGCCAAAGAAACGATCATTGAATATTGCCAGAAAAACAAGTTGCCATATTGGAACTTGTATGATATAATGGGTGGTTTTGGTTCAATGGGAAAATGGTACACCATGAAATTAACTGCAAAAGATCGTGTTCATTTTAGTGGAAGAGGTTATCAGATTCAAGGGGATCTTTTTTATAATGCTCTGATGAAAGGGTATTCGAAATATGTTAAAACAAAAAAATAATAGTTACAACAGGTGTTTAACTTTAATATCGATATAGATAAGCTAATACAGCAACTCACTTATAATGTGAAGGATCCTTTGTTATTCAATAGTGGATTCTTTTTGTTTTTCTTTTGTGTGTTTTTGTTGGGATATCAATTTTTATACAAGCGTAAACTCACGCGTGTAATTTATTTTACTCTTTTTTCACTTTATTTTTTCTATAAAGCATGCGGATTTTATTTCGGATTTATTTTGCTCTCTGCAGTTGTAGATTTTAATTTATCTAACTGGATCTACACCGCAAAAACGAAAGGAAGAAAAAATGCAATTTTAATTTTCAGTATCCTTATTAATTTAGGATTATTGTTTTATTTCAAATACACCAATTTTTTTATAGAAATTATTAATGATTTGAATGTTGGTCAAATTCAGCCCTTACATTTGATTCTTCCCATCGGTATTTCTTTTTACACCTTCGAAAATTTAAGTTATACAATTGATGTATATCGAGGCAAATTTAAACCGGTAACTAGCTTTCTGGATTATTGTTTTTTTCTTTCCTTCTTCCCTAAACTTGTGATGGGGCCAATTGTTAGGGCTTCTGATTTTATTCCTCAAATACGAAAAGATATTTTTATTACTCAAGAAGATGTTGCCAGAGGCATGTATCTCATTTTGGGTGGATTATTCAAAAAAGTGGTCATTTCCGATTATATATATGTGAATTATGTGCAATATATTTTTGATGATCCATCTCGGCATTCAGGGATAGAGTGTTTATTAGGCGTTTATGGCTATGCCATGGTTATTTATTGCGATTTTTCAGGTTATTCTGATATGGCAATCGGTATGGCAAAATGGATGGGCTTCACAATAAATGAAAATTTCGATTCCCCTTATCAATCAAGCAGTATTACCGAATTTTGGCGCAGGTGGCACATGTCATTATCCTCCTGGCTTAAAGATTATTTATATATTTCATTAGGTGGCAATAGGGTAGGGAAGTTTAGGCAGTATTTGAATTTGATGCTGACCATGCTTTTAGGTGGTTTATGGCATGGCGCTTCTTTTAATTTTGTTGTTTGGGGAGGAATGCATGGTTTGGCTTTGGCTTTCGATAAAATGCGTATGTCAATCCTATCTAAATTGCCAAAATCGAATATTCAAATTTCTAAATTAACAAAGATTCTTGGAGTGATTATTACGTTCCATTTTGTATGTTTTTGCTGGATATTTTTTAAAGCATCTTCTTTTCATGATGCATGGGTCATCATTTCTCAGATTTTCACCAATTTTGATGTAGCGGCATTCGCTCCAATGCTATCGGCTTACGGAACAGTTTTCGCAGTAATGCTTTTGGGTTATATTATCCATTTTATACCGAAATCATATCAGTATTTTGCAGAAAAAGTAATTGTTAAGGTTTCGCTTGTTGGGCGTATTGCTATTCTATTTGTATTTATTTGGATCGTTATTCAGGTAAAGCAAGCAGATCAGGTAATGCCGATTTATCTGCAGTTTTAAATTGAATTATCTGTTATTCTATTTTACTTAATTTGTTCTGTTGAATAGAAAAAAGCAACCCAACCCTTCAATATTTTATTTTGAAAAAAATGTATATTTGATATAACTTTTAAAGCGCTATGTTATGGCCTGTGGTAGTCCAGATAATAATGATGATATCTTCATATTTCGTATGCAAGGGTAACTAAACATTGAAAAATCTATTTCATGAAAAAAACACTAACTATTCTTTTTTTTTCTGTTCTTATTTCTATAAAACTATTCGCTCAAGAACCATTGCGAGACGTTCCTTTTAATATTGATGCAAGTAAGGACACTACTTTAGTTATTCAATTAGATAAAATAAATTGTATATCAACCACAAATTTCCACCCAAATTATTTGAGCATTCCTCCGCAAGCGCCATTTTTTTACGTGAGTGTAAATTATAATAGTAATTGTGGGACCATCGATCGCATGAAAGTGAAAATTAGCAGTGATACAATATATTTGATTCAAGCTGATAGTGGTAGCTTAATGACATGTGAATGTGAATATGGCTATGCAATGATTTTTCAAAACTACCAGCAAGACTCGTGCATTGTTGTTTTCGGTGATACATTAGCTGTTTATCACAACCCTGCCACCACTTTAACCGAGAATACCCCAAATAGTAGAGAAATTTTAATAAAAAATCCATTTAAAGAAATATTACAAATTGACTTAATTGCTGATTCCAATAATAAAGCTTCATATTCGATGGAATTATATGGAATTGAGGGACGGCTCATACGAATAGAAATTTTGAAAAAGTCAAGCAATAGCTTTGATACACAGAGTCTTAATAATGGGGCTTATATACTTATAATTAAGAATAATGGAATTATCATTAAAAAAGAGAAGCTGATTAAAACATAGTATATGTTTGAAAAAAATGCAGAAAAGAATTTTAAGGGTATATTTCAGCTTAAATACAAAGATTTCTCAGACTATTTGGTAGTTTAGATAAAATTTACGTTATTT
>CAIXIP010000017.1 GCA_903919535.1 uncultured Bacteroidota bacterium
GCCTGCTTTTACATTAATATAAATACCATCAAACCCATTTGGACTGTCTTTGTGATGATCTATAACCATCATCAACGAAGGAATTGCCGTAGGCAATATATTATACTTTTAATTAAAAGATTAGCGAAGCAACCATATCAACGAAATCTTTTTTCATTTATCAATCTCTCAACTACCCATCCCCCAATTGCGCGTCACCCCCTTCCCAATTTTAAGAGTGTTGTTTCTGATGGTCGTGTGCATCGCACACGATCACCAGAAACCCAAATTACTAGATTGAATTTTGGAAGGCGTGCTTAACTTTTAAAACAGTTCTTGTGCTTTTGTTAGCAAGTGTCGCAGTTTCTCGGATGCTACGACCTTTTTTTAAGAATTTTACAATCTCTTTATGTTTTTCTAATAGCTCACTTTCATCCATGGCAATACCTTTTATCCGACCAACCTTACCTCCATTTTTTATATGTCTTTTGTAGCCACTAACTAATCTTTGTTGAATGGTAGCTCTTTCGGTTCTGGCGAACTCTGCGAGCATTGTAACCATCATTTGAGCCATTGGATTAACACTACCGTCTTCGTTTAATGTTTCGATATTGTGATTTAACACATACAGGCTAATCCCTTTAGTATGGAAAAAATCCAGCGATTTAAGGACTTCTAGCGTATTTCTTCCTAATCTGGACAGCTCCCACACCAAAACCTTATTTACCGTGTTAGATTCAATAAAACTAGATAGCTGGTTTAATGCCAAACGGTCTATGTTCTTCGTAGCGCCCGAAATTTTCTCATTAAACTCACCAACTACATTATATTTCATTCTTTCAGCATAAACTCTCAAATCTTTTATTTGCCTGTCGTATGATTGTGATTCCTTAGAAACACGAGTTAGAATAACTACTTCCATGATGTTAAATTTTGTTCATCAAAGATACAAAATGTATTACTAATATCCAAAGGAATAATGTACTACAATTTGAGTGTGTTATTTGGATGTATTAAAGGAAAAAAGTACTACATTTAGAATATACCACAATTTGTGGTGAATAGGAAATGCAAATCTTACCTTCTCCTATATTTTTGTGATAACTCATTATTTAGATAATCTGTCTTGGCGATATTAAACCCATTGCTAATATAATTCTGAGTAATTGTAATACTTGAATGACCAAGCGATTGGCTTATGTCATATAGATTAACATCTTTCATAGTCAGCAACAGATTTGTATATGAATGCCGTGCAACATGCGATGTAAGTTTTGTTGTTATTGTTGTAGCCTTTTGAAGCTTCTTTAATTTTCGATTATATACAATGGTTGTATGTTTTAACGTTTTATACTGTTCTAAAGTAATTTTCGAAAAATCATTTTTAGCATCAATGTTGCTGAAATCAGCGTTTTTTAGTATTGGAAAAACAAAATCGTTCATATTGCCTTCCTTTTTAATTCTAATTTGTGAAAATATACTATCAATGTATATGTCATCAACTCTTTTCAAGAGCAGTTCCCTTGCATCAATTAATTTGGTAATAGCATCCTCGTGTTTCTTCTGATAATAATAGTTTTTGTATTTAGCTGAAATGTTTTTAACAACATTGGCTTCAAATTCTTCTCTTTTATTATCGTTAACTTCAAGTTCATGAAAAGCCAAACGCTTAATACGGTCTTCTATTTCCATCATACTGACCATCTCAATATTGCCCTGAATGTCTGTAATAGGCTGCTTAAATATCTTGTATAAAGCATCATGACTTTCAGTCGATTTTAAACATTCATGCAATATACCAGCTAGATTTGCATTTACTGGGATTGATATACTGTGCGATGTTTTAAACATTTTGTATTCTAACCTTCTTGATTTAAAATTATTCCAACGTAATAACATCAAATCGCTCACTCTCATGCCGTTTGCGAATACTTGAAAAATAAACATGTCTCTCGTTTGAATTAAATCATCGCCATCAAAAAACATTATTTTCAAAATATGAAATAATTCATCTGCACTCAATACACTTTTTGTTGTTGTTTGTTTTGTAAAATCTAATGATGCAAATGGGTCTCTTGTATAAATATAGTCGCCATCTTTGGCGGCACGATTTATTACAGATTTAATGATTTTTAAATAATGATTAACTGTGTTACTTGAAAGAATTTTAGGGTCTTTACTCTTAGTAAAATAGTATTTTAATTCCCTTACTAGTGTTGGTGTTATTTCAATAAACAGCAGCCCTGTTTTATTATTCGCAATAAGAAACTTATTTAATTTAGCATATACAACTTCATGCTTGATTTGTGAGCCGTAGTTTCCGAAGGTCTGAATATATTTATGCCAATATTTGGTGAATGATTTTTTTTCATCTGGTAGGTAAGCTAAATCATTGTCGTTTTTATGGAGTTCTTTTAATTTGCTTTTTATTGTATTATTAATGCTTTCGGCTAATGCAAATCTTTTATCGGACTTAAATAATTGCGTTTTTTGATTGAAGTATTTTTCCCATTCAGATTCTCTTATCTTTATTCCTAAAGATTTTCGCTTGCTTAAACGGTCTTCGGTGGTTCTTATATATAAAGTCCCCTCTTTATCAGATGAATCTTGTTTTAAAAAAGTAATACTTACGGATTTTGCCATTATCTTTGTTGAATTGTGTTTAGTACGATTGCTTAGGCAAATATACGACAACTTTACGACAACAAAACACTAATAAAATGTATACGACAACAACACGACAACATATAAGTATCTAGTAATCAGCAAATTAATGGTTTCGTAGTTCAACGGATAGAATAGAAGTTTCCTAAACTTTTGATCCCAGTTCGATTCTGGGCGAAATCACAAAAAAATTGGTATTGTTTTAACTCATGCAAACATCATTAAATACCTCTACTGCATCTAAATGTTATCATTGTGGTGAAAACTGCAAGGATGCAGAAATTATTATTGAAGATAAAAAATTCTGTTGTGACGGCTGCAAATTGGTTTATGAAATATTAAACGAGAACGATCTTTGCAAATATTATGATATCACAAAAACTCCAGGAATTACTGTTAAAGGAAAATTTGTTTCCGAAAAATTTGCTTACCTCGATGATGAAAAAGTAAAACAAAAACTTATTTCATTTACTAACGGAACTCAAACCAATGTAACTTTTTATTTGCCTCAAATGCATTGCAGTTCTTGCATTTGGTTATTGGAAAATTTGAATAGGATCAATCCGGATATTGTTCGTTCTCAAGTCGATTTTCCTCGTAAAGAAGTAAGCATATTTTTTAACGAAGGCACAACAACTCTCCGAAAAGTTGTTGAACTACTTACATTTATTGGTTATGAGCCACATATTAGTTTAAATGATCTGGAAGCCAAAAAAGAAGTAAAGTACAATCGCAAGCAATTATTCAAAATCGGATTTGCAGGGTTTTGTTTTGGAAATATAATGATGTTGAGTTTTCCTGAGTATTTTTCATTAGGAATAATTGAAGAGCCGGGATTAAAGCAATTCATGAGTTATCTGATATTGGCATTATCACTTCCAGTCTTTTTTTATAGCGCATCCGAATTTTTTGTTTCTGCATGGAAAGGAATGCAACAACGTTTTTTAAATATTGATGCGCCCATTTCATTCGCAATATTGGTAACCTTTCTTCGAAGTGTTTATGAAATAATAAGCAATACTGGTGCAGGTTATATGGATTCGATGAGTGGGATTGTGTTTTTTATGTTGATCGGAAGGTTTTTTCAAAATCGCACGTACGACACTTTATCATTTGAACGCGATTATAAATCATATTTTCCAATTGCAGTTACCGTTGTGAAAAATAATATTGAAAAAGCTACTCCTGTTTCGGATATTAAAGTGGGTGATAGAATACTTATTCGTAATAACGAATTGATTCCGACTGATGCCATTTTGTTTCGCGGTGATGCAAGTGTTGATTATAGTTTTGTTACAGGGGAATCTGCTCCGAATCAAAAAGTGGTTGGCGAAATAATTTATGCTGGAGGAAAACAAATAGGAAGTGCGATTGAATTAGAAGTAATCAAAGAAGTTTCACAAAGTTATCTAACACAATTATGGAATAACGATGCATTTAAACAAGCTGAGAAAACGGATATTTCATTTGTGAATCAAACAGGAAAATATTTTACTATTATACTTTTTGCCTTGGCGATTGGAGGATTTTTATTTTGGTTGCCAAGTGATTTGCATCGTGCATTAAATGCTTTAACAGCTGTTTTAATAGTTGCTTGTCCATGTGCATTGTTGCTTTCATCGACTTTTACAAACGGAAATATGCTGCGCATTTTTGGTCGAAATAAGTTCTATTTAAAAAATGCAGGCATCATCGAAAAACTTGGAAATATTGATACCATCGTGTTTGATAAAACAGGTACGATTACTCAGAGTAACGAGTCAATTATTGATTATGAGGGAAAAGCATTAAGTATTGATGAGCAACAATTGTTAAGGTCTTTAGTTGTTCAGTCTTCTCATCCATTAAGCAAGCGCATTTTGGACCATCTTCCACTTTCAAAAAAGCTGGATACAACTTATTTTAAAGAACATGTCGGTAAGGGCATGGAAAGCATAATCAATGGCTTTAATTTGAAATTGGGTTCTTATGAATTTATTTATGGAAAGCCAAATACAGAACAAAAAGAAGCTTCTTCCAGTATTGTATATGTGATGATCGAAGGAAATGTGTACGGAAAATATTTAATAAAAAATCAATATCGTGATGGTTTTGTATCACTAGTTAAGTCATTGGAAAGTGAATTTAAATTGGCTTTGCTTTCAGGGGATAATGATTCAGAAAAAAAATATCTTTCAACAATATTTAGTAATAATTCTTCTCTCAATTTTAATCAGTCACCTAATGATAAGTTGAATTATATTAAAACAATGCAAGCTAAAAATCAATGCGTGCTTATGATTGGCGATGGATTGAATGATGCAGGAGCGTTGAAACAAAGTGATATTGGTGTTGCTGTTTCAGATGATATAAATAATTTTTCACCTTCTTGTGATGCTATTTTGGATGGTTCCAGATTTAATGATTTGAAAAATTATATAGATTTTGCAAAAGCAGGAAAGAAAATAATAATTGCAAGTTTTGTTGTTTCCCTATTATATAATGTTGTTGGACTTGGAATAGCGGTTAATGGAACTTTGTCGCCCGTTATTGCTGCTGTTTTAATGCCTATTAGCTCCATAACAATTGTTTTATTTACAACCACAGCAAGTAGTATTGTAGCAAAAAGAAAAGGGATGTAAACCAATCACATCCCTTTAAAATAATTTAACAACCTATTCTTAATTCTTCATCTTAGCTAGCTTTTCGCTATTGATGATTGTTATTGTCCCTGCATGGATTTCAATTAATTTTTCATCTTTAAAATCGCTTAACATTCTTATTGCAGTTTCAGAAGATGTTCCAGCCATATTTGCAAGGTCTTCGCGTGAAACAGCCATAGTAAAGTTTTGAGTTTCATCTTTTTGATAACGATTTTTTAGAGTTATTAAAGCTTCTGCAATACGTTTACGAACAGAGTTATATGCCAAGTTTAATAATGTCTCTTCTTTTTCAGCTAAATTATTTGAAAGCATTTTTATGAATTTTTTTGACACTTCGCTATTCTTATAAATAAGTGCAAAAAAATCATCTTTAGGTACCAAGCAAGTTTCTGTTTCTTCCAAGGCACTTGCAGATTCATTGTATCTGTCTTCTTCTAACAAACAGTGGTAACCAACAAAGTCGCCATCTTTATATAGTCCGGTAATAAATTCCTTGCCGTCACTATTAGTTTTAAATGTTTTAACTTTTCCTTTATTGATGAAATATAAACCATTAGGGAAATTTCCTTCCGAAAAAATAACATCTTTTTTCTTGTAGGTTTTTATTTTTCTATCATTAGATAATTTTGCAAGGTCTTCTATGTTTTTTACCTCCGAAAAGAAATCATCTAACCCTTCAATATTTTTAGAAAACTCAGTTCTTAAAATCTCGTTCTTTTTTAATCTGCTTTTGATTGCGTTCAATAACTCAGTATCATCAAAAGGCTTAGTGATATAATCATCTGCGCCAAGTTCCATCCCTTTTCTTAGGTCTGTTCGTTCAGCTTTTGCAGTTAAAAAAATAAAGGGAATACTAGCAGTTACAGTGTCTTTGCTTAAAGCATTTAAAACCCCGTAACCATCCATTACTGGCATCATTACATCGCAAATAATCAGATCAATTTTATTGTTCTGAGCTATTTCAACACCTTCTTTTCCATTTTTTGCAGCAAGTACTTTGTATTTTTCGAACTCAAGAATTTCTGTTGTGTTTTCACGCATTTCTGCGTTGTCTTCAATTAAAAGAATTGTTTTCATGTTTGTTTATTTGTTTTTCCCAATTTTATTTCGGGAGTTTTAAGTTTGTATATCCCTTAAATTGTCTGTTTATTGCACTGGAAACTTTATTGTAAATGTTGTTCCCTTATTTAATTTACTTTCAAAGTCAATTGTTCCATTCATTAATTCAACGTATTTGGTTACAATATTCAAACCTAATCCCGTTCCCTGAATATTTACAACATTTTGTCCTCTAAAAAAGCGTTCAAATAAATGTTGCTGATCTTCTTTGGATATTCCCATGCCGTAATCTTTAACAGTAATTATTATTTCGTTTTTTTCAATTTTAGTATTGATGTCTATTGCATCTCCTTCTGATGAGAATTTTATTGCATTTGATAATAAGTTTATTAAAATGTTTTTGAGAAGCTTATTGTCTAAAAAAACCATTTTCTCATCACCAGAATGATTAAATGTAATTATTTGAGAAGATTTAGCAACAGGCATCATTTCTTGCACAATTTGATCTCCGAAAGTTTTAATATCAAAAAATGCGGCATTGGCTTGCACCATTCCTTCTTCCAGTTTCCCGAGTGATAAAAGGTCATTCAATATTTCCGTTAAATGAAGAACCATTGATTTTATTCGTGAAATGTGCTTTTGACGCTTGTCTCCTAATTCTGGTGCATTGTATTTTGAAATAAGTGCAACAGATGAAAGTATCGTGCTTAAAGGCGTTCTGAACTCATGCGAGGCCATCGAAACAAATCGACTTTTTAGATCATTTAGTTCTTTTTCTTTTGCCAGCGCGGCATTCATTTCATCTTGTGTTCTTTCTAATTCGGCTATTGCTTCCCGTAACATTAATGTTCGGTCTTCAACTCGTTTTTCAAGTTCTGAAGAGTACGATTTTAATTTTGATTCAGCTTGTTTTCGTTCTGTAATATCAATAATAAATGCAATAACGTTCGTTTCTCCGTTCTCCACGTAATTACTTAAACTTAATTCCATGGGGAATTCTAAACCATTTTTTTTGCGACCGGATAAGTCCATGTTTTTACCCATTGCTCTTGGGTAAGGAGCCTCTACATAGCCTTGACGATGGTGGTGGTGGTTTTCTTTAAATCTATTTGGAACAAGTAGTTCAATCTGTTCGCCAACAAGCTCATCTGGTTGATACCCAAAAAGTTTTTCAGCGCTTGGATTTATTCTTATTATTGTGCCACTACTATTAGCGATTAAAATACCTTCAGTAGCATATTTGAATAAAGCATAAAGCCCCCCTTTACTGTCCATATTTATTCTTTTTCCTTGTTTTATCCAATTTCGAGGCACTAAATTAGTTAATGTTTTAAGAAAAAAAAATTTTTGACAGAATACTCCATTTATTTTGTTTTTAAAATGATTTTTGTCATACAACTAAATATTTTAAAACGTACTAGTTTATAAACTGTCCAATCCAATAACTATAGTTTTTCTTTACCTAAACTTCGTTTCCGAATAAGAACATTAAGCGATAAATAGCCAAAAATTTTATTTATAATGATTCAAAATTATTGTTTTGAATCAGAATTAGTGACTTTATGCGAAATAGCATTTGTTTTTTTAAAAAAAGTTTCTGAAGTTTGTGCGATTCAAAAAAATGTTGACAAAGGTATGATAATTAGACCTTAATAATGCACTAATGATTCTAAACATTTTGTCAAATGATAAGTAGCATGATAGTATTTTAAATGTTTGAATACTAGTTAATTGCTATATTGTTCTATTAAATTTTGAATCAAAGTGAATAAATTTACTGATAGTGTTGTATTTTTAAACCACAAAAATGAGTGCATTGTTTGTTTTAATTGGAGCCAGTTTAATAATTGCATTAGGTTTTTTGATTGCATTTA
>CAIXIP010000018.1 GCA_903919535.1 uncultured Bacteroidota bacterium
AGGTTTTAGGTATGAATATATTCAATCAACAGTAGATGGGTTTGTTACTGATAGTTTAAAATTGTTTACCAAAGAATCCCGTATAAGAAATATTCCATTGTTCGGTATCGGAATGGAATATAAAATATCGGTAACAACAAACATTTATGCGAACTGCTCACAAGCTTATCGACCAATGGATTATTCGTCACTTACTCCGATGGGAGTGAGTTCGAAAATTGACCCAAATATCAAAGATGCATCAGGTTATAATGCCGATTTTGGTTGGAGAGGAACAGTTGATAAATTTTTAAATTTTGATGTTGGGGGCTTTTTGTTAGCGTATAATAATCGTATTGGTTTGCTTGATAGAACTGATTCGAAGACTGGGAATATTTATACCTTTCGGACCAATACAGGAAACAGTTTAAGTACAGGAATTGAAACTTATATTGAGTTGAACCCGATGAAAATATTCAAACAAAATTCAAAGATCGGATATGTAAATATTTTTAATTCGTTTGCGTATGTTGATGCAAAATATATAAGTGGAACTGATGAATCTGGAAATTCGTTAAAGGGGAATAATGTTGAATACGCACCCAATAAAATTAATCGATTAGGAATTACATATGGAATCAAAGGAGTGTCAGTAACTTTTCAAATAAGCAATACTTCAAAAAGTTATAGTGATGCAAACAATACTGTAAAAAGTAGTGATGCAATTATTGGAGTTATTCCTGCTTATCAAGTAATGGATTTATCGGCAACCTATAAAATTCGAAATATTATTTTTAAAGGAGGAATAAATAATCTGTCTGATTCAAGATATTTTACAAAACGAACTGATGAATATCCCGGGCCTGGAATCATTCCTTCCAATGGTCGTTCCTTTCATATCGGAGTGGGGGCGAAGTTTTAAATAAAAACCCCTTAACTTTTTAAATCAAGGGGCTTTTTATAAAATCGATTCTGTATTTTTATTTCACCAAATTCACCATCGCAAGTTCCAAACCTTTTTTCAAAAGCCCGGTACGTTTTGGATTAAATTGCTGTAAGCGCATCAATGCATTTCTGATTGTTTTAGAAGCATCTTTAAAAATTTCTTCATCATCAAGTTTAAAATTTTCGCTCATGCAATAAGCGAAAGTTCTAGCCATTCCACAGTTTGCAATAAAATCGGGAATTACAGCAATATGATCGTCAGCATAGTTTCCTATTGAGCCTAAAAATATTTCTTTATCAGCAAAAGGAACATTTGCCCCACATGAAATCACTTCCAAATCATTTGCAATCATACGCTCAAGTTGATCTTGATTAAGCATTCGTGATGCAGCAGCTGGAATAAAAATATCAGCACCGATATCCCAGATTTTTGAATTAATATCTTCGTATGGTAAAAATTGCAGATTAAGTTTTTTGCATGTTTCAACAGATAATCTATTGCCATCTTTTTCTGAGAATAGTTGTTTGATTTCTTCTTTTGAGAATCCTTTATTATTGATCACACCACCATCTCTGTCAATAATTCCAACTACCATCACATTCATTTCTGCAAGATAATAAGCAGCAGCAGCAGCAACATTTCCCCATCCTTGAATAATTGCGCGTTTGTATGAAAAGTTAGGTCCCCAGAAATCATAAAAATGTCTTACTGCTTCAGCAACTCCCCAACCGGTAATCATATCAGCAACAACATATTTTCCATTTGCTTCAGGTACGAAACGTATATCAGTTACAGGTTTCGAAACGCCTGCACGTAAATTATTAATTCGCTTTGTTTTTTCTGAATCATCTACTTTAAAATGTCCATTTACCACACCTTCCTGAGGATGCATCAAACCATAACTTTCTGTTATTGGATTTACTTCGTGAATTTCATCCACATTCATATCTCCACCTGTACCATAATAGTTTTTTAACAAAGGCATTACCGCTTTGTACCAACGTTCAAGTACTCCTCTTTTTCTTGGGTCGGCTGGATCGAAATTAATGCCGGATTTTGCACCACCAATTGCAGGTCCTGCAACTGTAAATTTTATTTCCATGGTTTTAGCAAGAGAAGTAACTTCATCTTTATTCAAACCTTTTCGCATTCTTGTGCCACCACCGGCAGCACCGCCTCGCAATGAATTAATGACTAACCAACCTTCAGCTTCGGTTTCGCTGTCTTTCCATTCAAAAACAATTTCGGGTTGTTTTTCTTCGTATTTTTTAATCAGTGATTGAATTTGCATCGTACGTTATTTACGCTTGCAAGATAATTATTTTTGTGATTGACAAAAGATGATTTGGAACAG
>CAIXIP010000019.1 GCA_903919535.1 uncultured Bacteroidota bacterium
ACCAAATTACCGGTAAACATGGCAGTGATATTAAATCTCAATTACTTGACTATAAAATATTAGGAGCAGTTAATGATAACTTTGAAATACGCACGGTTTATTATAATCTTATTGAATTTGTTTTAAGCGAATTCAAGCCAATGCTGCCCGAAACAATTGAAAAATATCATGTCTCAATTGCTGAATTATTCAGGAAGATCAAGGAAAATATCCATGGCGATAAAGTAATTTTAAATCAACGTTTAACTGAATTAAGCAATGAAATTCGTTCATTCTATGAAATGGTTGAAAAGAATACAATCAGTTTATTGAATGAAACACGTGAGTTAAAAGCAAATGTAAAAAAGATTGATTATCGCGAAAAAATAATTCGTGCTTCCCGCTGGATCGATGAATACATAATCCCTTTGAACAAAATCTTGGATATCAATCATGTTTCGTCTATTGCGAATAAATTATATGATATTTCAGAATATTCGAATAAATATCGTTTGAATTTTGATGATGAAAATACGCGTGTTCAATTTGAAAAACTTTATTTTCAATTGATACAAGTAAATGATAATTTGCTGCGTCAATCAAAAATTCTTACTAAAGAATTATTGCCATTGATCGAGCGTATTCGCACTGAATCAACTATTTTATCCGGTTGGATTACCTTCCTTAAGAATCCTTATAAGCAAAAGGTTCCGAAGATATTTGAAGCTAAAAGAACTAATATCTATTCGAAAAACACTTTCTTTAATGCAGCTGAATTTTTTGAGCAATTTAAAAATGATAGTGATGTGTTTTTCGAAGAAGAAGCTAACGATTCAGAAAAATGGATCTTTGACAGAGAACATTATACAGCTAAATTAAAATCAAATTTGCCGGTAACTAACTTCTTTAAATGGTGCAATACCACATTAAAGGATGAATATAAAAAAGTAGAGATCGAAAAATTCTTTGCATTAACAAGTTTGGCTTTTGATGAAAATCTTCAGCTGGAATATCCTGCAAAGGCCGAATACGAGAAAATTAAAATTAACGACTTAACATTAACAGTTCCTAAAATAACAATCAATAATCATGGAATTTCCTAATCATCATCGCCAAATTGTAGAAGATCTAATGAGTGGTAAATTTATTTTACCTCAAGAAAGAGCATTTGAAGTGCTAAGAGAAAATGAAGATTTTTATATAAGTTTTTTCAAAGCATCATTTAACTATGATCTAAAAGTTAGTCAGGATTATGTTTACTTGGTTTCAGATGAATCAAATGAAACATTATCACGTGATATCTGTATTTTTATTGCATTATTAAGCTATGAGCTTGATAGAGACGGGAAAAACTTTTTAGAGAGGATCCAATTCAGCGAGTTTGAATTGGAAGAAATTGAAGGTTATTTTACAAATTCTTCTTATATCGACTTGATCTTATCAAACAAACAATTGAAAGATGCTGACTCTCGCAAGAACTTTATAAATACCCTTAACCGAAGAAATATTATTGAGAAAACTGCAGATAACCGTTTTGTATTTACTTCGGCCCATAAATTCTTTATGGACTTTGCAACGGATATTGTGAAATTTGAAAATGCAGAGAAGGAGTAAGCTTTTAATCTAAGGAATTAGTCGTCACCCAATATTTATAGGCAATTAAAGCCTTTTCCCATTTTTTGAGATTTTTAAGGTCACGGTAATGATATTTTGGTAAAACCGCCTTATTAATCTTTGCTAAGCTTTTAAAAATTGTCTTTTTCATACGACAAATATAGGAAGTGGAAGGAAGATGCAAAAAAAATCCATTAAAAATTGCAGATTTAATTGAATTAACTATCTTTGCAGTCCTAAAAATAAAAATAGAATAAAATGAAACCAGCGATTCACCCAGAAAATTACCGTTTAGTGGTATTTAAAGATTTGAGTAATGATTATGCTTTTATCACTAAATCATGTGTTGAAACAAAAGAAACCATCAAATGGGAAGATGGAAATGAGTATCCAGTTGTAAAACTTGAGATCTCTCATATGAGTCATCCTTTTTATACCGGTAAGGTTAAATTGGTAGATACTGCAGGACGTGTTGATAAATTCCGTACTCGTTACGCTAAGAAAGAAACCAAAGAGTAATTTCAAATACTTTTGAAAATCCCTCATCAAGAAATTGTTGAGGGATTTTTTTGTGCTTTATTAATTACACCAAGCAAACCCCTCTAACCCTTATTTAGAAGGGCACCAGAAATCCTGACAACAATCATAGCCTAAATAAATAAAAATCCTTGCATAAATTCGGCATAACTGTTTGTATTCATCAAGAAAAAACATACTTTTGGAACTCTAAAATTTAAACACACAATCATTATGAATATACACGAATATCAAGGAAAAACCGTATTGAAAAGTTTCGGAGTGGCGATACAAGAAGGTATTGTAGCTGACACACCTGAAAAAGCTGTTGAAGCAGCTAAAGAATTACAAAAACAAACTGGTACCGGATGGTGGGTTATAAAAGCTCAGATTCATGCTGGTGGTCGTGGAAAAGGAAAAATAAAAGGTACTGAACAACGCGGTGTTGCTCTTGCAAAATCATTGGATGATGTAAAAACTATTTCTACAAATATTTTGGGAAATGTTTTGATAACAGCTCAAACAGGTGAAAAAGGCAGAAAAGTAAATAAAGTGTTGATCGCTCAGGATGTATATTATCCAGGAGAAACACCAACAAAAGAATTTTACATGAGTGTTTTGCTCGATAGAGCTAAAGGGCGCAATGCTATTATGTATTCAACTGAAGGAGGAATGGATATTGAAACAGTTGCACACAATACTCCTCATTTAATCTTCAAAGAAGAAATTGACCCTAAAGTTGGCTTACGAGATTTCCAATGTCGTAAAGTTGCTTTTAACCTTGGTTTGAGTGGTGAGGCTTTTAAACAAATGACAAAATTTGTTGCATCATTATACAAAGCATACGAAGCAACAGATTCTTCAATGTTTGAAATTAATCCTGTTTTAAAAACTTCCGATAATAAAATTATTGCTGTAGATTCAAAAGTATCATTGGATGGAAATGGTTTATTCCGTCATCCTGATCTATTGGCTTTACGTGATGTTACAGAAGAAGATCCAACAGAAGTAGAAGCTGGAGAATACGACCTGAATTATGTAAAATTAGATGGTAATGTTGGTTGTATGGTAAATGGTGCAGGATTAGCGATGGCAACAATGGATATCATTAAACTTTCTGGTGGCGACCCTGCAAACTTCCTTGATGTTGGAGGTACTGCAAACGCTGCACGTGTAGAGCAAGCATTCCGTATCATCTTAAAAGATCCAAATGTAAAAGCTATTCTTGTAAATATTTTTGGTGGTATTGTTCGTTGCGACCGTGTTGCACAAGGTATTGTTGATGCATATAAAAACATGGGGTCTATCAATGTGCCAATCATTATTCGTTTACAAGGAACAAATGCAGTTGAAGCTAAAAAGATCATTGATGAATCTGGCTTAAAAGTGTTCTCTGCAATTGCATTGCAAGAAGCTGCAGACTTAGTAAAGAAAGTTTTGAGTTAATACAATTCAATCAATTATAATAAAAACGGCCTCAATAATTTGAGGCCGTTTTTTATTGAAAGATAATTTATTTTAAAATATTTTTTTGGTAATAATTATATGAATCTCGATAGTATCGAAATTTTTCAATCTTACATTGACTAATTGAGTTTTCTTATTTATCTAGATCCTCAAAACTAACATCAGAAAATCCTGACTCAGATTTTGGTGCCTCAGAAGTAGAAGTGTATTCACTTGTTTCTTCAGCAATAGGCGAAATAGATTTAATATGTGCGATAGCTTCAGCAAAACCTTCAGCAAATTTTTCGAAATCTTCTTTGTACAAAAACAATTTGTGTTTTTCATAAAAGAACTTACCATCATCACCAAAACGTTTTTTGCTCTCCGTGATAGTTAAATAGTAATCATTTCCTTTTGTGCTTTTCACATCAAAGAAATAAGTTCTTTTTCCTGCTCTAACGGCTTTTGAGAAAATCTCTTCTCTATCCATACCGTTTTTTTCATATCCTTCTTCCATCGTCATAATGATATTGTTTATCGTTTTTATTACAGTTCTTGGCAAATGTTTACAAAATAAAAATCAAAAACAAGGCTTGTTAATAACTTTTTATAGCTTGTACTTTATGCCTATTGTTGTTTTTCGAGTTGTTGCATTTTAAAAAGTTCGAAATAAACTTTTTGTTTTTCCATCAATTGTTGGTGATTTCCTTGTTCAATAATTTTCCCATGATCGAGCACAATTATGTTGTCTGCGTTCTTTACAGAGGATACTCGATGACTAATTATGATGGAGGTTTTGTTTTTCATTACCTCTTTTAAATTGTTCAATATTTCTTCTTCTGTTTCAGTATCAACGGCAGAAAGGCAATCATCAAAAATCAAAATCTGAGGTTTTTTTATTATCGCACGGGCAATAGAAATACGTTGTTTTTGTCCACCGGAAAGCGTTATCCCTCTCTCTCCAACAATAGTTTCAAACTTTTCAGGAAATTCAATGATATTTGAATAAATAGCAGCATCCTTTGCTGCTTTTTCAATAACAGAACTGTTTTGTTTGTCTTTATCAATGCCAAATCCAATGTTATGTGAAATTGTATCTGAGAATAGAAAAACTTCCTGCGGAACATATCCGATTTGAGTTCTAAGGTCAAATAGATTTACATTTTTGATGTTTATTCCATCCAAAAGGATTTCTCCCGAATTAATATCATATAAACGGCAAAGAAGATTAGCTATGGTTGATTTCCCAGACCCTGTTCTTCCAATAATTGCAAGCGAATCGCCCTGTTTAATAGTGAATGAAATATTATCAATTGCTTTTACTTTGGAGTCGGAATAGGAAAAGTTTACATTTTTAAATACGATTTCACCCTCCAATTTTGTATGAGTGTTTATTGGATTGTAAATTTCAGGTTGCGTTTGCAAAAATTCACTTATCCTGGTTTGTGATGCTGCAGCCCGTTGAATTAGTGATGTAACCCAACCTAATGAAGCTATGGGCCATGTTAGAGCATTTACATAAAGAACAAATTCAACAATATTTCCATAACTAATCTTGTGTTCTATTGCCAATCGTCCACCAATATAAATGATAAATATGTTACTTAGTCCAATAAGAAATATGATAACTGGTTGAAATAAAGATTCAACTCTCACTAAACCCATTGTGCGTTTTCTATATTCAGAACTTTGTTTATCGAATTCAGATACAGCATAATCTTCACGGCCATAAGCTTTTAGTACACGTATCCCCGAAAAAGCTTCCTGAGCCATTGTTGTAATATTTGAAAGTTGTTCCTGAATTTTTGTCCCCCTTTTATTGATGGTATTACTTACAAAATAAATTGCCATTGCTAGAATTGGCAATGGAATCAAAACATAAAGTGTAAGTGTTACATCAACTCTCAACATAGCTGTTATCACCAAGGTAAAACGAAAAGCTGTATTTAAAATATACATTACTGCAGGCCCAATATACATTCTCACCTTGCTAACATCTTCGCTGATGCGATTCATCAAGTCTCCTGTATTATTGCGTCTGTAAAAAGAAATATCAAGCTTTTGATAGTGCTCATATATCTCATTTTTGAGATCATATTCAATTAACCTTGACATCACGATAATGCTTTGTCGGGTAAGGAATAAAAAAATCCCACTTAATGCAGCTAAACCTAAAATAATTCCTCCAAAAATAACTAACTCATTCATTATTGTTGAATTGTCAGCTATATTGATATTATTTTTAATATAATCAATTGCTTTACGAGCATATGTAAAACTGTCTATCGCGTAGTAGTTTGAAATGCCGACAAAAACAAGTCCTAAAAGTAGTCGCCACTTATATTTGAAAAAGTATTTATTTATATGTTTTAGTGATCTCATTTTTTTTGTAAGTGTTGAATAAACTTACTTTTAAAAGTATTATTTCAGATATGAACTATATCAAGCCTTTAAACTTATTTTTTAATTAACCCGACAATCATTTTGCGCACTCGGAAAATAAATATAATTTTGCCGTCAAATAAAATACCTGTGCTATTTTTAGCGCGTTAAAAGTACTTAAAATATTAAAGAAAATAGAATACAAATTATTAAAACAAATACGTATGGAAATTCTAGATATTAAAAAATCACCATTGGCAGAAAACCCCGTGATTGCCCAAATGACATTACATAATCACGAACAAGTGGTTTTTTGTAATGATAATGAAACGGGATTAAAAGCAATTATTGCAATTCACAATACTGTGCTTGGACCAAGTTTAGGTGGCACAAGAATGTGGGCTTATAATAATGAAATGGAAGCACTGACTGATGCATTGCGTCTTTCACGTGGAATGTCATATAAATCTGCGGTTGCCGGTCTAAATTTAGGTGGTGGAAAAGCAGTTATTATTGGTGATTCAAAAACACAAAAAAATGAAGCGCTGATGCGCAGATTCGGAAAGTTTGTTAACAGCCTTTCTGGAAAATATATTACTGCTGAGGATGTTGGAGTTAGTACAAAAGATATGGAGTACATTAAAATGGAAACTGATTTTGTAAGTGGATTACCTGAAAACATGGGCGGAAGTGGAGACCCTTCACCTGTTACTGCTTATGGTGTTTATATCTCAATGAAAGCGTCCGCAAAGGAAAAATGGGGGAGTGATAGTCTTGCAGGAAAAAAAGTTGTAGTTCAGGGGATTGGTCATGTTGGTGAAAGTTTAGTAAAACATTTGGTGAAAGACGGAGCTAAAGTTTCAATTTTTGATATCAATACAGAACGTGTAAATGCAGTTGCAAAAGAAACTGGTGCAACCATAATTACCGATGGCAGCAAATTGTACGATCTGGAAATGGATATTTACGCTCCATGTGCTTTAGGTGCGACAGTAAATACAGACTCTTTAAATCGTTTAAAATGTTCTATCATCTGTGGTGCAGCAAATAATCAATTGGCTGATGAAACCATACATGGTAAAATGGTGATTGAAAAAGGAATCATTTATGCTCCTGATTTTGTAGTAAATGCAGGTGGTATTATTAATGTATATTATGAATTAGAAGGTTATAATCGTGAACGAGCTTTTGCACATGCCGAAAAAATTTATGATACCACATTAAATATCTTTAAAATTTCTAAAGAGCAAAATATTCCAACATACATGGCTGCTAATCGCATTGCTGAAAAGCGTATTGCCGATATAGGAAAAATCAAGGTTACTTTTTAAATTTAAAGTTCTTTTCCGATAAGGGAAAGCAAGACCACAAGTTCAATTTTTAGAATAAATAGATTAGTAATTCGTAGACATGTTAAACAGGAGATATATTAGGATTAAGGTAATGCAGGCGTTGTACGGATTTTTTCAATCTGATTCACAGGATATTTCAAAAGGAGAACGAGAATTGTTTAAAGGGCTAGACAAGATATATGACTTATATATTTACCAATTGTCTTTTCTTCTTGAATTGCGTCATGTAGCTTCAGTTTTAATGGAAGACGCAAAAAACAAAAGGCTTCCGACAAAAGAAGATCTTGATCCGAATTTGAAATTTATTGAAAACAAATTCATTGCTCAATTAGCCGAAAATATTCATTTGCAGAGAGAAATGAATAACCGGAAAATTAGTTGGAACAACGAATTTGAGTTTGTAAAAAAAGTTTATAATATCATCAAGGCTAGCGATGAATTTGGTAAATACATGAATGTTTCTGACAATTCATATAAAACGGATCGTGATTTTATTGCTGATATCTTCAAAGAATATATTGCTGATTATGAATTAATAAATCATATTTACGAAGAGAAAAATTTACATTGGGGAGATGATATATACATCATAAACCCTATGATAGTTAAGACGATTGAATCCTTCAAAGAAAACTCGAGTCCGGATTTTGCTCTATTACGTTTGTATAAAGATGAAGAGGAGGATGAACAATTTATTAAAGATCTATTCCGTCAAACTATCTTAA
>CAIXIP010000020.1 GCA_903919535.1 uncultured Bacteroidota bacterium
AAACTTGATTCTGTAACAGTAAATGGGGAAATCGGTTTCGGGATAGAATGTATTGATAAGGAAACAGGTGCAACAGGCCCAAATGGCGTTTTTTCTATTGAGCTACAATCAGGCGGCAAACGTATCTATTACCATGAGTTGGAAAAATTCACTTTCGAAAATGCGAGATATGTGAATGCACATATTGATTTTTTGGAAAAGCAAAAACACAACGATGTGATTCAAAAATGTTTTCTCGCAAAGAATGATCAATTGGGTATTTATAAAAATGTAATTAATAATGGAGTGTTAAATTTTTCTGACGATTCAGTTCATTGGATACGATTTATTGTAAAAGATTTTGTTGGGAATACAAGTGAGATCATGTTGAAAGTAAAAAGTTCGTCAAAATGTAATATCACAGGAAAAACAAAAAATTCAACTGCAGTCACTTTTGATTGTTTGAAAGAAAATCATTTTAAAGATGATGATATCCAACTTACTATTCCGGCTGCGGCTTTGTATAACGATATATTGTTCACAGAGTCGAGTTCATCACCCATAAAAGGAACTTATTCTAAGTTGGTTCATATACAAAATGACGAAACACCTTTACAAAAACCTATAAGTATATCGATAAAGGCAATTAATTTACCTGACTCCTTAAAAGAAAAAGCAGCCATTATTTCGATAAACAGCAAAGGGAAAAAAAGTTATGAAGGCGGATCATTTAACAATGGATTGGTGACCACAAAAACTAAAGTTTTCGGGAATTTTGCCATTATAGTTGATACTACTGCACCATCAATAAAATTTAATTTAAAAACCGATGGTTTAAAACCTATCGATCTTACGAAGGCTAAAACAATTGAAGTTTTTGCAAAAGATGCTCTTTCGGGAATAAAAAAATATCGCGCAAGCATTGACGGGAAATGGGTTTTATGCGAATATGAAACAAAAAAAGATTTGTTATTTTACACCTTCGATGAATCTATTTCTACAGGAATACATTCGTTTAAAATTGAAGTGAGCGATGATAAAAATAATTTAACGGTACTGCAATTTACTTTCAACAGATAATATGTTTGATCAATACTCTACATAAACGTCTTCTTTTTCACCTAACCAGGCAAAAGGCTTCCAAGGTTGTTTTATTCGGAGATTGAATTTTTCAATCGCATTTTTTTCAATGTGTGCAATTGCATCATCAACAGAGCCGGTATACAACAATAATTTAAGATCTTCTTTCTTAATGGTGCCTTCAGCTACCATATGATCAAAATGCTCATATAAGTGTTTATGGAATGTTTTGTCCATTAAAACTACCGGAAACCTTTTTATAAAATTAGTTTGTATCAAGGTTAATGCCTCAAAAAACTCATCTAATGTCCCGAAGCCACCAGGCATAACAACAAAGGCATATGAGTATTTTGAAAGCAATACTTTACGTACAAAAAAGTAACGAATGTTTACCCATTTATCAAGATACATATTTGGATATTGCTCTTGTGGCAACAAAATATTACAACCAACAGATTTGCCGCCAACATCTTTGGCGCCTCGATTTGCCGCCTCCATTATCCCTGGCCCTCCACCAGTAATAACTGTAAACCCAATTTTTGCAAGCCTTGCCCCCATTTCTCTTGCAAGCTTGTAGGACGGGTGATCTTCTTTGAAGCGAGCTGAACCAAATACTGTAACACAGGGGCCAACAAAATGCAAAACACGTAATCCTTTAATGAATTCAAACATCACTTTTATTAAAAACGATAACTCCTTAAATCGTGATTGTGGACCTTCCAAAAATATTTTTTCATCTTTTGGAAATGCCCCAATTATAGGCTGTTGACTTACTTCTTCTACTTTCGTTATCATAAAATAAAATCTTAAAATCGTCATTAAAAATAGAAGGACTAAAGGAATCATTTAGTGCAAAACTTGAATTGTTTCAGTGATTTAGGTCATTGCGAGTAATAATCAATCAAAAGGTTTGTAAATTCATTGGCAAAAGAACATAAAACAGTATCTTTGTCGCCCTAAAACCATGAAACCAAAACTCAAAAAAATAGCAAAAAAAACACTTAAAACATTTTATGTTTTCTGTGCCCTTCTTTTTGTCTTTTGCATCTACTTTATTTTTGCCATCATCATTAAAGAGCCTAAGATAAAGGATCGCAGCGCAGAAAATGTTCCCAGATTAAACCCTTCACCTAATTTTTATACCGTTGGAAATAACTGGCTAAAAAAAAGTGATTCAGGATTGTGGGAAATGTATGTTGAAGGTGATGGATTTGAAAGAGGTGTAGCAATAGGCAAACTAACAAAAGAATTAGCCGAAAAACAAGAAACGGCTTTTGTTAAACAGATCAAACAAATTGTTCCTTCCAAAAGTTATCTGAATTTCTTAAAATATTTTGTTGCTTATTTTAATCGTCATCTTCCTGATAATATTACCGAAGAATATTTGGAAGAAATATATGGCGTATCGCTTTATGCTTCTGATAAATTCGATGATATGGCTCCAAAATATTATCGTTTGTTAAACTATCATGCGGCACACGATATTGGTCATGCATTACAAGATAAAAATATGACCGTTGGTTGTACCTCTTTTGCAGCTTGGAAAGAAAAATCAGAAAATGGTAATTTAATTATTGGCAGGAATTTCGATTTTTATTCAGGAGATGAATTTGCGGAAAATAAAATCGTATGTTTTTGTAAACCAAAAACAGGTTACAAATTTGCCTATATCACCTGGGCAGGCTTTACGGGTGTTGTATCTGGCATGAATGACCAAGGTCTTACAGTTACTATTAATGCTGCAAAATCAGAAATACCAACCAGTGCCGCTACTCCTATTTCAATTGTTGCGAAAGAGATTTTACAATATTCGAAAAATATAAACGAAGCTTTTGAAATAGCAAAAAAGAGAACAACATTTGTTTCTGAATCAATATTAATTTCGTCTGTAAATGATAATTCTGCTGCTATTATTGAAAAAACGCCAAGTAAAACAAATTTGTATACTGAAAAAAGGGATGTTCTGATTTGCGCAAATCACTACAAAAGCGATCTATTCAAAAGTGATTTTGGGAATAATAAAAACATTGTAGAAAGTTCATCATTTTACAGAGGAATCAGATTGGAGCAATTGGTTCAAAGAAACCCTAAAATGAATTACCTGAATGCTGCCGGAATTTTACGTGATCAAAAAGGTATAAATGATAAAAACATTGGCTTTACAAATGAAAAAGGCATAAATGAACTTATTGCACATCACTCTGTAATCATGGAGCCTGCAAATGAATTGATGTGGGTTTCTACTCAACCTTTTCAGTTAGGGAAATTTTATTGCTATGACCTAACAAAAGTATTTTCCGAATCAAATCTTGTAAAAGGAAACAAAGTAATTTACGAATCTGATAAAACAATTCCGGAAGATCCTTTTCTTCATACAAAAGACTATATCTACTATTTACAATTTGTAAGAATCAAAAATTACATTCACTATTGTACAAAAAGCCCTTATGACTTTAAAGTAGATCAATCAATGATTGATAAATTTGTTTCCTCAAACCCCGAAAATTATTCCACCTATTGGATAATTGGGGATTACTTCAAAAAAATAAAAGATATGCAAAAAGCAATTTTTTATTATAATTTAGCTCTTACAAAAGAAGTTGCTACTGATAAAGAAGCGAATAAAATAAAAGAGTTAATTTCGGAGTGCAAAAAAAAATAATTCGATGATTACTGAGAAAACAAAATTGACAAACAATATTTCCGTTAGCCCATTTGCCCAAGAGTTCAATTTTGAAGATATCCGCCCATATTACGATACCGAAGCCCGAGAAGCTTTACCTCGCTTGATTGAGGACCCTGTTTTTTTTCAATTAGTAAATTATTTGTGGCCTGAAATGACCATGGAAGAAGTGCGTGAAAAAGCTGATAAAGTTTTTTCAAATCTTGATTTCCAGCTTCAGTTCATGCATAAAGCTATCAGAACAATTGTATCGAATACTTCAACAGGATTAACTTGTAGCGGTTTTGAGCACATCAATAAAAATGATTCTTATTTATTTGTTGCAAACCACCGTGATATTTTACTCGACTCAGCTATTTTACAAATATTACTTGTAGAAAACGGTTTTTCAACTTCGGAAATTACTTTTGGAAACAATTTAAAAGACAAAGGTTTTATCACTGAATTCGGGAAGATCAACAGGATGTTTACCGTTTTAAGAGAAGGTACAAGTAAGGAACTATATGAAATTTCGAGAAAATTATCTGCTTATATCCGTCATACAATCGTTGATAAAAAAACATCTGTTTGGATAGCACAGCGTAATGGAAGAACCAAAGATGGATTGGATGCTACACAAACCGGATTATTGAAAATGCTTAATATCAGTGGGCCAGAAAACTTTGAAAAAAACTTTACACAATTAAAAATAGTTCCTCTTACAATTTCGTATGAATACGAACCATGTGATGTATTAAAAACAAAAGAACTTTACCTTTCGTCTTTACACACTAAATATCAAAAAGCACCTGGCGAAGACCTATATAGCATTATTAAAGGCATAACTCAGCCAAAAGGAAGAATTCATCTGGCAATAGGAAAACCTATTTTAAATGAGCTAAGCACTTGTAATGAATCAAATAATGAGAATGAAAAAATCAAGAAACTTACTGCTGTAATTGACAAGCAAATTTTTACTGATTTTAAAATATGGCCTATTAATTATATTGCTGCCGACTTGCTGGAAAAATCATATAAATACGAAAATTATTATACTGCAACAGAGAAAGATGATTTTATTAATTATGTTTCTAATTCCTTATCAGATGTGGAAGGCGATAAAGAATTTTTAAGAATGCAATTTTTGAAAATTTATGCCAATCCAATCTATTCAAAAGCTTCTGTTTTATAATTCTTTTGAACACCCACTTTCTACATTTTGCTTTAAATAATAAGCATCTCCTTTTGCATTACTAACCTTTCAATTTCTATTGGAAGATAAATCAGGCTTAATCTCGCATAACGCTTTAAAAAAGCTAAAAAACAAACCATTATTGGTTAAAATCAAGTTTCAAATTAACAATTTTCAGTATAATTAAACATGTTCAAAACTGATTGAAGTCATTCTTTTTTAAGAGGAATTTCTTCACCTTAGCAAAGTAATTATATATTGTAATTTGAACAGTTTCAGATAATATAAGTTTATAAAATAATGAAATATTATTTTATTTATATTTGAGTTAGAAACAATAAAATGTAAATAATTTAATTTATAATTTGTGAAAAAAGCTGCACCAAAAAAAAGTAATTCGAAAAGAGTTAAATTATCTTCTAAAACAAAATCTACCGACAATAAAAACAAAAATTTTTTAATTGTTGGTATTGGTGCTTCAGCAGGAGGACTAGAAGCACTTAATGTTTTTTTTGACAATACCGCATCAGATAGCGGAATGGCGTTTGTTGTTATACAACATTTAGATCCTACCCACAAAAGCCTTCTTTCAGAGCTAATTGCGCTACATACAAAAATGAACGTTTCTGAAGTTACAGCGGATTTAAAACCAAAGCCTAATTGTGTTTATATTATTCCTTCAGATAAAGACCTCGAGTTATTAAATGGTCAATTCGTATTGAGTAGCCCTAGCCAAACAAGAGCATCACGCAGACCAATAGACCTGTTTTTTAGTTCCTTGGCCAAAGATCAAAAAGATAAAGCCGTTGGAATAATTCTTTCAGGAACAGGCACAGATGGTACTCTGGGATTAAAAGAGATAAAAGCAGAAGGAGGTATTTCAATTGTACAAGAACCGCAATCGGCACAATATAGAGGAATGCCCGAAAGTGCTATTTCATCTAAAATTGTTGATTTAATATTGCCTCCTGAAAAAATGACAAGCAAATTACTTCAATATGTAAAAAAGTTAAATCACAATTTAATTAAAGCAGTACCCGAAACTAATGTTTCCAATGAAAACGAAATAAAAAAAATATTTTTGATCATTCGTAACCAAACAAGATACGATTTCTCCAATTATAAATCTAACACGATCATTAGGAGAATAACAAAACGAATGGCTCTAAATCAAGTCAATTCCATTGAGGATTACATCAGCGTTTTACAAAGTAAACCATCTGAAGTAGAAAATTTGTATAAAGATTTTTTAATTGGCGTTACATCATTTTTTAGAGATTCGGAGGTTTTTGACAGTCTTGAACAGAAAACCATTCCGCACTTACTTCAAGTATGCAAGGAAAAACAAGAACTCCGTATTTGGATTTGTGGATGCTCTACAGGTGAAGAAGCATCTTCTATTGCTATTTTGCTGAAAGAAGCACTCGAAAAAAATAAACAATACATAAAAGTCATCATTTTTGCTTCCGATATTGATAAAGATGCAATTGAATTTGCGCGCTTAGGAACTTATTCTGAAAGCATTTTGCCATCAATATCTCCTGAAAGATTAGCGCGTCATTTTGTAAAAAAAGAGAATGGCTATCAATTGAAAAAGGACATTCGCGAAATGATAGTTTTTGCGCATCATAATGTTATTAAAGATCCCCCTTTCTGTAAAATGGATATGATTTCGTGCCGAAATCTCCTGATTTATATGAATAGTGAACTTCAGAAAAAAATAATTTCCACCTTTCATTACAGTTTAAATAGTGATGGAATTTTGTTATTAGGAACTTCAGAAAGTATTGGTGAGTTTGCTGACCAATTTGAAAATTTTGATCAAAAATCAAAGATCTTTAAAAAGAAACGCGATACATTAGTTCGCAAACCTTCCACCGATTTTGAATTGTCATACTTATACCACCCTCCTGTTTTGTCGAATTCAATTGAAAGATTAGCGAGTAAAAAAAAGTTAAATATATCCAGCATAACCGAAAAAATATTGCTTGATAACTATGCACCACCGTCAGTAATAATTGATAAAAATAATGATGCACTCTATTTTTCGGGCAATACAGGATTATATTTAGAACCACCCAGCGGAGAAGCGCGGTTGAATATAATTGAAATGGCAAAAAAAAGCCTAAAACGGCCATTGGAAAATGCTATCAAAGATGTCCGTGCCGGCAAAAAAGAGGTTCAATACAGCGGGGTTGAAGTTAAAGTAAACGATTATTTCAATTGCATTAACATAGTTGTGAAGCAGGTGCTGACAAAAGATACAGATATGGGAGCTTTGATGATTATTTTTGAAAGTGCCGACCGATCAAAAACATCAACTTCAATAAAAACGATTACTCTACAGGAAAGGCGAAAACTTAAACCCAGTAACCTCGAGAAAGAACTTAAAATTACGCGCGAAAATCTTCAGATTGCTATCAATCAATTGGAATCATCGCATGAAGACCTTCAAACAACAAATGAAGAATTTCAGTCTTCAAATGAAGCACTGCAAAGCTCAAATGAAGAATTGGAAACGTCCAAAGAAGAATTACAGTCTGTTAATGAGGAAATGATAACTGTTAACAGCGAACTTCAAAATAAAATAACCCAATTAACACAAGCAAATGATGACCTTAACAATTTATTGAGAAGTATTGAAGTTGCAACAGTATTCCTCGATAGAAACTTGAAGATCAAACGATTTACGCCTACAGCAACAAAAATATTTAACCTTATACCATCAGATATTGACAGGCCGGTAACGCATTTATCCAGCAACTTGGTATACAAAGGATTGGCTGATGATGTTAAAGACGCACTAAAAACACTTGCTGTAAAATCAGCGGATGTTCATACTAGTGATGGAACATGGTACCATATGAGAATAATCCCATATCGTACTTCAGAAAATATTATTGAAGGTGTTTTGGTAACTTTTGTAGAAAATACCGAACAAAAAAATGTAGAACAAACATTAAAAAACACCAATGAGCATTTAAATCTGATTATCGAAAACTTGCCGGCTATACCATATACCTGTGATAGTGAGCCTGAACTAAAAATTTCATTTGTAGGAAAAAGCTGCGAAAAAGTAACCGGTTTTTTACCGGAGCAATTTACTTCCAAAATATCCTTCTGGCTGAATCGTATTCATCCGAACGATAAAAGGAAAATGCTTGCAGCCCTCAAAAATATATCTAAAAAAGGCTGTATTGAACAACCCTTCCGTTGGAAATGCTTGGATGGTAAATACAAAAAATTTACAAATTACATTCAGTTTGCAGCCGCTGAAAATGGTCGATCATCTTATATTGTTGGTGTTTGGCAAGAAATTAAAGGGACTGTCGAAAAAAATAAAAAATAAATAATGAGCAACATCCTTCCTCAAAACGATGATTCATCAGAGCTGCGGAAAACTGCGGAAGGTAAATTAACGGATAAAGAAAAAAAAATGAACATTACAAACTCAATCGAGCTTGAAAGGGAACTGCATATTCATGAAATTGAACTTGAAATGCAAAATGAGGAACTTCAAACAACTCAATTAAAACTAGTTGATTCAATAGGGAATTACGCTGAATTATTTGATTTCGCGCCCATTAGTTATTTTATTTTGGATATTGATGGAGTTATTCAGAATGTAAACTTAAAAGGATGCAATTTAATTGGTTTTGAAAAAAAAC
>CAIXIP010000021.1 GCA_903919535.1 uncultured Bacteroidota bacterium
AAGTAATTTTTCTTTCACTTTAAAATATTTATCATTGAAAATAAAAAGAGCTAATTGCACGAAATACAAGCATCAATTAATTTTATTTTTATTGATGTTTCTTCCTTTTTATTTATTATCACAACCTCTTATAACTATTTCAGGGCAAGCTTATGATAAAGAAAGTAAATTGCCTTTGCCAAAATTAATGGTAATCAATAAACGTACTAATAATGGTGTTTTTGCTGATGTGGAAGGGCGATTTTCAATTTCAGTAAGGCAAACAGATACTATTCTTTTTTCGGCAATAGGATTTAAATTAAAAAAAATCTGTTTGAAAGATTCAACACAAAAATCAATATATAATCTATATGTTCCACTCGAAAAATTATATTTTTATTTAATGGAAGTTAGTGTTTTTGCACCCCGTACATTAAAAGAAATCGATAAAGACATTTATAATTTAGATTCTACAAAAGCTTACCGAAGTTATACAGATATAAATGGTATTGAAAGTCCGATCACATACTTATATGAGCGATTTAGTAAGTTTGGCAGGTCGAAACAAAAAGTTGCAGAATGGGAGAATGAAGATCTTAAGCGAGATATTTTAAAAGATCTATTTCGATTATATATCAAACATGACATTATTGGTTTAAATGAAGAGGAATTTGATGCTTTTATCAGATATTGCAATTTAAGCGAAGATTTTATAAAAAGCGCTTCTCAACTGGAGTTAGTAATGGCAATTAAGGGTAAATACGAAACATTTAAAGACAGGTGGAAATAATTCCCTATTCATAGTGATGAAAGTCATTACTTTCGGATTTTGTCTGATTTACTTTTGAAGAATAAAATCAAAAGCCATGGAAACTAAAACAGATTTAAATTCAAAGATCCACGAAAAATTAAATGAGTGGGTAGGTAAATTGGACCATTTTCAATTGCAACTTTCTTTAGGGAAAATGGAAGCAATTGAAGAATACGAAAAGCAGAAAAAAAGCCTTCACGACTACCTTCATGAATATGTTCAATCTGCCAATAAAATCAAAAATATTACCAAAGAAAAAGTTGCAGAAGTAACTAAAGTATTAGATGATTATAAAAGTAAGCTACTAACAGAAGAAAAAGTAACTGAAAAAGTTATCGAAAAACAAAAGCACTCTGCTGGAAAAATAATCGATAAAATTAACAAATTGTAGTATTTATATGAAGCAGTTGTTTCCCTTTCTCCTTATGATTTACTTGTGTTCATGTGGAGGCTGGAAACATTCTGCTTCATTTTCTTATGAAGCAATAAGTGTTTTGGATTTTCAAAAACGTTTGAAAGAAACATCTGATTATATTTTGATTGATGTCAGAACTAAAGGTGAATACAGCAAAGGGCATATTGAAAATGCACAAAATATTAGCTATTTAGCTTCTGATTTCAGAAAGCGAATTGAACAACTTCCAAAAAATAAGTTGGTTTTTATGTATTGCGAAACACAACACCGAAGCCCATTAGCATCAATGCTAATGAAGCGAGAAGGTTTTATTCATATCGTTGATCTGCAGGGAGGATTTATTAAATGGGAACGTCTGAATATGCCCATGGTAAATTAAAATTAGTTTTCTGTTTTTTAGGGATTTCTCACTCTTTAAGTTTGCAATAGAATTTTCTAAGCTAATCCCACAGATATATCTACTTTAGCCTGAATTAAAAATTTCATTAATGAATATTTGGAATCAGGCACCCTTAACACGATTAATTCTTCCTTTTCTATTCGGGATAATATTTGCTGTGTATTTTCCATTTCAATTTGATTATAGTGCCTTATTTATTGGTGCATTGGCATTTATTATTCTGATAATCATTTTAATCCCGAAACTTAATTTCTCATATCGTAATTCCTTGTGGTTTGGGATACTTATAAATACAATGCTTTTTTTATCGGCTTATCAACTCACAATTTTTAAAACTGAAAAATTTTCATCTAATCATTTCTCTAAATTTATAGATAGTACTCAATATGTTTATGCAAGGCTTACAGAGCCATATCTTGAAAAAGATAAATCTATTAAAGTTGTTTTAGAGATACTTGAAGTCAAGCAAGGTGAAAAATGGGAGAGGACCTGTGGAAAAGCAATGGTATATTTTAAAAAAGATGCACGTTCTTTAAAATTTAGCTATGGTGATGAATTAGTTATCAGAACTAACTTTAATGAAGTTCCTCTTCCTCAAAACCCAGGAGAATTTAATTACAAACGTTTTTTGGCTTTTCATAATGTATTCCATCAGGCATATATTAAGAATGGCGATTGGGCTGCAAGCGGTTATAATACTGGTAATTGGATTCTTCGAAACTCAATTCAATTACGCAATATTTTATTGGATGTATTTGCAGAAAACCACATTCAAAATGATGAATACGCTGTAGGTTCTGCACTCTTGTTAGGTTATGTTGATAAGCTAGATGCAGATATTATTTCAGCGTATTCAAGCACGGGTGCTTTACATGTATTATCTGTATCAGGATTGCATGTGGCGATTGTATACATTGTTTTTAATTGGTTGCTGTTTTTTTTAGATAAAATTAAATATGGAAAAATCATTAAAGCAATAGTTCTTTTACTGTTGCTATGGTTTTATGCCGCGCTAACAGGCTTGTCTCCTTCTGTATTGCGTTCGGCAGCAATGTTCAGTTTTATAATTTTTGCGAAGGCATTTAATCGGCATACAAATATTTATAATACGCTGGCAGCTTCCGCTTTTTTTTTATTAATTATAAATCCGTATTTAATTATGGATGTTGGTTTTCAATTATCTTACCTGGCAGTAATAGGAATAGTATATATTCAACCAAAAATATATTCTTGGTTTGAAGTTAAGAACTGGTTGCTCGACCAAATCTGGACCATCACATCCGTTTCTATTGCTGCACAAATAGCAACTTTTCCATTGGGATTGCACTATTTTC
The DNA here is from genome assembly GCA_903919535.1 of uncultured Bacteroidota bacterium. GTDB lineage: Bacteria > Bacteroidota > Bacteroidia > 2-12-FULL-35-15 > 2-12-FULL-35-15 > 2-12-FULL-35-15. Next base: position 2,940 of record CAIXIP010000021.1, read on the forward strand.
ATCAGTTCCCAAATTACTTCTTATTATCAAATTTAATTGTCATTCCAATTTCTACTGTAATAATTTATCTCGGACTTTCTGTTTTTGCTTTTGCGAAAATTTCATTACTAGTAAAATATTTAGCAATTGCTTTTTCTTGGGCGGTTTGGATCTTAAATTCATCCGTTGAGATAATTGAAAAATGGCCTTATGCATTATTGAAAGGCATTTCAATCTCTGTTTTTGAAACATGGTTAATGTATGGTTTGATAATTTTGTTTCTTTATTATTTTACAAAACGACAATATCGCTATTTGGTTTATTCAATGTGTTTCGCAATAATTATTCTTTGTTCTCAAATACTTGAGCAAAACAATCAATTTGCTCAAAGGAAAATGATCATTTATAATATTCCAAAAACAAGTGCAATTGATTTTATAAGTTCAAAAAGTAATGTGTTTCTTACAGATAGCACATTTGCAAAAAATGAAAGCGGGTTGCTGTTTCGTGTAAAACATAACTGGTGGGATCTTGGACTTACAAATTCAAAAGTTATTTCAACGGAAATAAAAACAAATGATCTGAATATAAAAGACCAATTCGTACAGTTTTTTGATAAACGCATGGCGATTATAAAAGGCCAGGAGGAGTTTATAAATCCAACTAGCAATTCATCACAAATTATCCATCTGGACTATATCATTGTGTCAATGAATCCACAACTAAAAATTGAAGAACTTTTAAAAATGTATCATGCAGATAGAATTATTTTTGATTCTTCAAATTCCCAATATCATTTAAACAAGTGGGAAGCTGAATGTAAAAGATTAAATCAGGATTTTTATTCAGTTATGGATTCGGGAGCATTAGTTTTGGATATTTGATACAAATTGAAAATCATTAATACCTTTGTGTTATGAATTTTAAGATCGGAGATAAAGTTAGATTCCTTAATGAAATAGGTGAGGGGGTAGTAAGTAAAATCATCAATAAAACTACTTTAGGTATTACTATTGAAGAAGGTTTTGAAATTCCATTTCTTGTTTCTGATTTGGTTTTAATTCATGATGAAACAAAACCGCCTTTAAAGGAAAAATCTATTTCATTGCCTGTAACAATTTTTTCAGAAACAAAAATCACTCAAATTTGCAAACAAGAAGAGGAAGGTATTTATATTGCATTTTCTCCCGAAAAATTTAATGACATTGCTCATTCAGATTTTAATGTTTGGCTGATAAATCATACAACATATAAAATTTTATTTTCCTATTCAATTTTGCAAAATGGAAATTATATTACAATTGAATCAGGCGAATTAGCTCCTTTCGGATCAATGTTGATTGAAACTATTGATAGGAAAGTATTGGATGAATATTCAATTTTTAAAATTGATGCCTTATTTTTTAATGAAGAAGAACATGATTATCAATTACCTGTTAGTGAGGTGATAAAATTGAAACCGATAAAATTATACAAAGACAATGCTTTTGTATCAACGGATTTTATTTCTGATAAAGCTTTGGTTATAAATGTTTCCAGGCTAAATGATTATGAAGAGGAAGAGTATGAGCCAGCACCAAAAGTAGATCTGTCAAAAATATTGTTTCAAAAACAAACTCATTCTGATGCTCCTAAAAAATCAAAACCTCATTCAAATAATAATCCGGCCAACGAAATAGAAATTGATCTACATATCGAGGAGTTGATGGATAATTATTCAGGCATGAGTAACGCTGAAATTATTCAGATTCAAATAAAGCATTTTCAAAAGACCTTAGATAAAGCCATTAACGGCCACTATCGAAAACTTGTTGTTATCCATGGAGTAGGGAATGGGAGGTTAAAACAAGAAGTACGAAATATTCTTTCTTCATATAATAATTTGCGGGTTTATGATGGTTCCTATTCGAAATATGGATTTGGAGCGACAGAGATAGTGATTGGATAATTTCCAAGTTTTAATTCAATCATTTCAGCAAAATTTTTAGAATCATTTATACAATTAAAAATTACCTACCTTTGTATCGCAGGCCGTTCTATCGCTGCCCTATGAAAATAGGGGAGAGGAAAGTCCGGGCAACACAGAGCATCCCACTTCCTAACTGGAAGGATTCATAGTAATATGAATACAGCAAGTGCCACAGAGAAATACAGCCACACAGCAATGTGAGGTGATGGTGAAAACGTGAGGTAAGAGCTCACGGAAGTAGTTGGTAACAATTATTTCGGGTAAACCTTGGGAGTTGAAAGACCAAATAAACCGAAGCGTGAGAGCTGCTCGCTCTATTCGGAGGGTAGGTTGCTTGAGTTTTGCAGCGATGCAAGATCTAGATAAATGATAGAACTCGACAGAACCCGGCTTATAGGCCTGCTTTTTTTATTTCTGATTGATTTTTTATTTCAATTAATTCAACATCAAAATACAGTGTGGCTTTTTCTGGAATACCTGCATCGGGTATTCCCTTTTCTCCATAAGCTAAGTTGTAAGGAATAATTAATCTTCGCCCTTCACCAATTGTCATCCCTATTATTCCTTCGTCAAAACCTTTTATTACTTTTCCTTTCCCCAAAATAAAATCTAAATTTTTATGACTTTCTCTGGATGCATCAAAAATTTTGCGAAGCCCAAGAGAGTCAATTGTAAATCCTGTATAGGCTACAGAAACGTTACTTCCGGTATCAACCCAAATGCCAGTCCCTTTTCTTACTTGAATATATTTTAATCCCGAAGCGAATTTTATTGTATCAAAACCATTTACATCAAAGAATGGGTATGGTTGTGTCTGAACAATGTGAACATCATAAATTATCGTTGAATTGGGAGGGATAATCCCCTTTCTTTTATTTCCAAATGCTAGTTTTGAAGGGATATAAACAATTGCTTTTTCTCCATTTGCCAAGCTGGTCAAACCATCGCTAAGCCCAGGGTATAAACCTTTTAACCCAGGACGCAAAACAGCAGACGCACCGTGTTCTGATGATTTGTCATAAATGATAGGGTGCCCTAGCGAATCAATAAAGTATGCTGTGTAGTCAAAAAGAGCTACATCTTCCATGCTTATTTTTTTTCCTGTTTGTTTTAAGATAGGTAAAATTTTCACTCCATTTTTTCCGAAAATAGTATCGTTGCTTGTTGCATGATAAAAAGGATCAACGCAATTCAACAGTTCAATATCAAAATAAAGAGTTGAGTTTCCAGGAATAATTCCGGACTCTTTTTTTCCAAAACCCAGATTTGGAGGTACAATAAACGTTGCTTTTTCGCCAATCCTCATGGTTTGTATTCCTTCGTCCAAACCTTTTACCATTCTACCTGTTGCAAGCTGAAAAATTGCATAAGTGCTGTTCGTAAGTGAAGATTGAAAAACTCGTTTGTATCCTTTACTATTTAAAATATATCCCGTAAACTGCATAGTAACTTCATTAAATGGTTTTGCCATTTCTCCTTTACTCTGGCTGACTATAAATTTCTTTAAGCCGCTTGGGTATTTAATACTGTCCTTTCCTGATAAATTGTAAAAAGCTTGTTCGATTTTAACAACTCTTACTGAAAGCAATAAGATCGTGTTTGCGGGTATGCTACCTAATTTTTTTTCGCCATAGGCTAATGAAGGAGGGATACGAAATTGGGCACTGTCCCCAACCGATAATAAAGAAATTCCTTCTTCCCAACCTTTTAATACTTCTTCTTGACCCAATATAAATGCATAAGGTTTTCCGGAAGCCGAATTACTGTCAAATACACTGTCAGGCTTTATGCGTGTAGTGAAATTAACATAGATGCGATAACCTTTTTTTGTTTTTTCACCTGAACCTTTTTTTATAATTACGTATTCTAACCCGCTTGGAGTTTTTTTGTAATTTAATTTTTGCGATTGAGCAAATAGGGTTGCCGTAAAAAATAGCGTAAGTAGTAAGAGGTAGATTCTTTTTTTCATTCTGACAATAATTGTTTTCTGATTTTTTTTGTGAATGGAAATGAACATTGGAAATTAAAAGTTTTCAAAAAACATTGTGGAATTATTTTATCGGAACAATTCCATCCTTTGTGAAGCTGATTACAACTGCATCCTTGAGACCTCTGTTAAATATTTCCTTTTGTACATTTTGAGCCTGTTCTAGCGATTGGTAACCACTAAGAAAGCATTTTATTTTGCCATCGTTTTTATCTTTGTAAGATTCAATTTTAATACCTGTACTTATTGCATGAGCAATTACATTTTTTGATAAACCGGCTTTGTTATCCAATACCTGAACACCATAAAGTTTTTTCTCAGCATAGTTTGCAAGGGTAGCATCATTGATCTTGCTTCTTTCTATTTTGGTAATGTCCTGATTTGTAAGTCTTGTATTCAGCACAATTTTGCCTAATAAAAGATCAATAAAGGTGTCTAATTCGGTTTTTACAGGGCTGGTCGACCCTTGTGTTCCTTCAGGAATTACGTTTCCTTCAGGGCCAAATTTCTTATTTATTACTTTTCGTTTTTTCTCTATGATATAAAAAGTGTGATAAAAACTCTCCATCCCATCGGATAGTATAACCGGAATATCATTTTGGGTCAATTCGAAAGTAGCACCAAGTATTTTTTCGTCAAATTTTAAAGTGTATTTTCCATAAGGCACATAAAATTTAAAACTTCCTTTATTATCTGTAACACTTGTTACCACATTACCGATACTGTCTACTAAAAATATTTTTATCCTTGAAATATCCAAATTCTCGGTTATATCCTTACTGAATTTTTCCCTGTCAATTTGAACATTACCAAGTATCTGTACTCCTTTCGAAAACGGGATATAAATTACAGAAGGACCACACACGTCAATGCTGTCGGGAACAACAGCAAACCAAGCACCAACATCAACTAAGGGTAATACTTGAAGACGGTATTTTCCAAGTCCCATATTAATTAAACTAGCTTCTCCTTTTTCATTACTTAGCACTTCAATCTCATTCATTCGTATGACAATATTTTCTAAAGGAACTTCGTCATTATCAAATTTTTTATTCCCATTAATATCCAAAAATGTTTTGAAGTTGGCATTACAAAATAATTTTTTTCTGAATTTTTTTGGAATTGGGATACCGAATTCTTTCTTTATTCCAAATCCTAATTGGAAAGTTCTATTTTTATTTTTTTTACTATTTGATTCCTGAGAAAAACCAGGAGAACCTCCTGTTGCATAGGTGTATTTATAACTATCTGAAATGTTGGAGTTTATGGAAGCATTAATATTAAAATTCCAGCCACCATTAGTGTAATAAAAAAGTTGAGTAAATAAACCCATGTTGTGCCTATTTCCAACGTTAATGTAGCTATAGTTAATTGTGTTTTCCCAAATAAAATGTTTGTTTTTAAATTGGTATTGATTGCTTAAAGCTCCTGAAAACGATTGAGAATATCTACTTTGTTGAGTCAGGGCGTAAACTATATTCCCCAATCCTTGTGGACCATAAAAATATCGCAAATAAATATTCCAGGTGCGATAACTAGCAAAAGTATTCATTTGGGCAGTAAAGAATGTACCTAATTGAGGGTAATTTATTAGTTTGTTATACCCGCCATTGACGAAAAACCCCAATCTGTAATTTTCATCCACGTCTGAAGAATTTACTGATAGTTGAAGGCCTGAGCTAATTAATTTTTCAGGGAAACAATCTGCATAATTGAGATAAATTCCAGGAATATAGCTAACCTTTGTTTTACGTGGCAATACAAAATTCAATACATTATAAAATAGTGTGTTTTTCTGCGCAATTCCAGGGATAGCATATAGATTGTAATTGTTTGTCAATCGTAATTCAAAATTCTTTTTAAAACGATATGAGTTTAACAGTCCTATTCCAATGTCTTTAGTATTCCCAGTTACTAATTGACCAGAAATACTGGCACCTGTTCCTTCAGAATAGGTGAAATAAAGGCCTGAATTTCCTGCGCCTTTCAAGTAGTTGCCATTATAATATAGAGAAAGAAAATTTCTATGCAAGTTGTTGCTGTTGAATAAGGTGTATTGGCCTTGTGCTCCTATACTATGATTAGTATTTATTCGATAACTTAAAGTTGCATTTAATCCATTTGAAAAAGCGCCAGATGTGTAGTTTGTTCTATCATAACCAACAGAGGCTCTTAATGAGCTGTATTCAAGGGCGTAGCCTGCCCCAAACGATGTGCTTTGGTTATTAATAAAACTCAAGCCGTTTCTTAAATAATAAGCACCTACTGTATGATGTGTATTAATGTGATACCCTGCTGCTATTCCTTTTCCATTTGATATTCCTCTTAGATTCGCAAAGTTTAAACCAACTCCACTGCCAACCGTAACAAAACCTTTTTCATGAAAATAACTTATTTGACCAGTAGAACCTGTAATAGCACGGTTACTATATTTGTAATAGGTGAACCCTGTTTGTAAAGAATAATCAAGCATAGATTTTTTATCCAACAAGGTGTGTCCAAAAAATACAAGATTCATGATTGGTTGTTGACCAAGAATATTATTAAAACTTGCAATCATCGTCAGTGGAATAACAGAGCTTCCATATTGGTTTACTTTGGTTGCGTCATTTAGTTTCACAAAATTCATACTGTTTGCTAATTTCACAAAATCAACTTTTTTATTTTTGCTGCCCCCTTTACTAGGATTAATACCTGTTTCAGATGCTTTTAAAAATAAACCATAATGTTTTTCTTCTTCCATAAAACTTGGCACATAGCCATAGGTATCAATACGCTTGATATTACGCTGTGTTTTTTGAATTTGAACGGTAAATGGCACTAATGTATCAGAAAATGGAGGCATTGTAAATTCCATATAATTTCTCTTCAAAAATTTTCCTGTTGTGTCATTTACTGTAAAATCTTTTCCAATTTTACTCATAGATAATATTATCTGTTCTTCCTCGTCTCCATCATTTAATAAATTAATTTGAAAGGGAGCAGTATTTTCGTGATTTAAAAAATAAATTCTTGGACGCGGCAAGACATGCATTTGCCAGTTACTGGTTTTTGGGTGCCCCGCTAAAAAGCTTGCGATAGCCATTTGCTTGCCTTCTTCGGTTGCAATAAAAACTGTTATGTCATATTTAGTTCCACCTTTTGCAGCTTTATTATTAGTAATTATTCTGATAGGCACAAAAATAGAATCACTAGGTGCTAAGGTGTATTTTTTTTCTTCTTTATTTAGAGTTCGCCAACCTCCCGGCAGACTCATATTAATAGTAAAAATGTATTCTTTACCATTGTTGTTTTTAACTTTCAGTACATTGCTGATAACAGCCATTTCTTCATATTCAACATCAGGGAAAAGAAACTCTGCAGTGATTGTCTTTTTGAAATGAGGAGGGGCATCTGTTTGAGAATAGCAGTTAATAGTCAACTGAAAAGCAAGCAAAACCAATAAGAAATATCTGGGTGAAATAATAATTTGCAGTTTTTCTTTATTCATTTTTGTCGCCATCTACATTTCTTGTAAACAAAACTTAATATGTATTGAATATCGCCCTGGACGATATTTGAAACCTAATGCGGCATCATAGGGAATTAAACGGTAATCGATTGTAAAACTGTACTCATTGAAATTTGTTAAATAACTTCCTGCGCCATTAGTTTGAAGTAATGGATTGCATGTTCCGGCTGGTGTAAGCACTCCGCTGTTAATAATATTGATAACGCTACCTGTTGCCGGAGCAAATTGTTGCCAAGTATTGTTATTAATTGCAGTTTTGCATCCATTACTTACCCTTACTTCTAGAAGATCTAGAGCTGGAGTAACGCCAGATGCAACACCTCCATATGCCACGTTTGTTTCCCAGTCAGTAGGAATTGCCCATGAATTATTGTCAATAATCATTTTTAATTTCCACTGGCATACACCAGGTGGAGGAGGGTCGGGTGGACCTATGCTAGGTATTTTTATATGAATAATGCTAGATCCCATAAGTGTCATTCCTCCTTTGTATTCGCTAAAAGAATCGAAAACTAATTCGATTTGATCAGGAGTTGTCAAAATAATATCACTTTTAACTATATCACAATTATTAAGTGGGGCAATTGCTCCACATTGGGAATAGCTTGAATCTATAAGTAAAGTATAAAAGAAGAAAAAAAGAATAAATCGGGATGTTTTCATAATTAAAAAATAAAAAGAAAAAGGGCTTTTTTTCCCTTTTTCTTTTTTATTAAGAAAAAATTATTGATTTTCTGCTAACACATATTTTACATTCATTGTGTAAACACCTGGTTGAGCGTATTTACCTGCTGCAAGTGCGTTAGTTACACCGGCATTAGTCGCTGCATTAGGGAAAGTAGCTGGTAAACCTGGTACAATACGATAGTCAATTGAGTATTCATAATTACTACCTGCACCGTAAATACCTGCTTGAGCTACCAAATAAGAACCACCCGGTACATAAGCTGTAAGTGTAATAGCAGCACCACCAGCAATGTATTTTTGACCAGAAGCTGGTGCAACATAAGGTGCAAAATTTGCATAAATGTTGTTTTTACCAGTTACAATTGGAGTAATACCAAATGAACCACTATAGTCAGCAAAGTTGGTTGCAACACCAGGGAAAGGATTTGCTTTATTTTGGCGTAATTCTAGAGCAGTGATAGGTAATAGATCAAGTGCATTAACATCTGCACCACCACCATAAATTACTTGTTGATCCCAATTGTTTAATAAAGCTGTTGATGTGGAAGAGTATCCTACGGCATACAAATCCCAAGCAACTGTAGAACTAACTTGTAAAGTTGTTGCACCGTATTGAGTGATACCACCAACATATTCAGAAACTTGATCAAAAACGAAATCAATATTTGATGGTCCTTGCATGTTTAACTGAAGAATTGGTTGTAAATCCATTGTAATAGTAACGTTTGATTCGTCAACTAATTGAGCATTGGCATTTGAGCTGATACCCATAGCAGCAAGAAGTGCTGCGCCTAATAAAACTTTTTTCATGTTGTCTGTTTTGGTTTATTTAATTATTTAATTATTCTGTATTCCAAGCGTACAGTTTCGCCTTTTAAATCACAGCCTTGCTGCGGTTCAAAAAAAAGTGTTTTTTTTCTTTTTCTAATATTAAAAGTTGTTGCTATAAAATTTTTAATCAATTGTAAATTCTAATTCCGCAGTTTGAAGTTCTTCCTTATTACCAAAATCAAGAACAGCTAATACAGAATATTTTCCTTTTTCAAGTTCTTTAGGTAATTCAAATGGTAATTCTTTTTCATATCCTGGCAGTAAGCCAAATTGTTTTACTTTTAACTTAGTTTGTTTTCCTGTAAGAAGGTTAGTAAGTTCAATATAATATAAGCAATATCCAATACCGTCACCAGTATTTTTTGCTTTCATAACCACTGAATTTCCCGTTGTTTCTAAACCTTTTTCATATCTCAAAGATTTTATTTCAACATTATTCACTACTACATTTGGAGGGTTTTGATGAATATTTATTCCAAAACCTATACCTGTATTAACTCCAAGTGATAATGCTGTTTTGTTCACATCAGGCGTTTCTAACTTAGGTCTGTCTATTATTTGGTCGATAATTAATGTTGTCCACATGGCAATGGCATATTCATCTCCTGGTGGAATATCAATTGTAACACTAATTATTTTTTTTTCATGAGGTTTTAACTCAATCAAGGTTGGGGAAACAACAATGTATTTTGAAAGGGAGTTGTGAAATTCTGTTCCAAGACCAACGCTCTCTTTCCCATCCGCTCCTGCACCAAAATCTTGAAAATTTATTTGGAAATTGATTGGTTTTCGGGTATCATTTGTTACTTTGATTGTTTTTGTTTGCTGACTGCCGGGTTTTACATTAAAGCGCAACGTAGATGGAGAAACCGAAATTCCCGTATTGGTAGTGTCATTATCAACTACTTCTGGTTTCGGGTCTGCTTTTTTTATTGAGTCAGGACTAATTACTGCCGATTTAGCTGTATCCTTTGATATTACAGTGGCATTAGGAGTTGTAATTTTTGTTTTTGTAGTATCTTGAGAATATCCAATGGTTGATATTACAAGACTTGAGGCAATGAAAAATAGTATTAGTGGTGTAAGATTCTTTATCATATAGAAAAATTAGGTAGTACGAGAAATGAATTAAATTGCTTTTGTTTTAACATAAAAAAATATCTTAAGTGAAAGTGTTTCTTATTTCCTTAGACGCATATGTGAAAAAAAACGGTCGAGAATTACTTTCTCTTTTGCTGTTTACTATTGTTACTATCACAAAAATACTAAAATATGTGAATGATGTAAATAATTTCTAAAACTATGTAATTCCAAATTTATAATAAAAAGGTATGACACCTTTTACTTGGAAATAAAAATTAAGTTTCAAAATAAACGCATGAAATGATAAAAAAATAGAAATAGCATAATATGATACATTTTGTTGCAACAGTTTTGTAACAATTTTAAAACTCAATGGCATAATAATTGAATTATATTTGTAAACTAAAAAAAACCAAAACATGAAACTATTATCTACTTTATCAATAGTATTAATTATACTAACAAATGGGCTTTTTGCTCAAAATAATAACTTAGTTGTTTACTCACAGGAAGGTTTGAAATTTACTGTTATTCTTAATGGAATAAGGCAAAATCCTCAGCCGGAAACGAATGTTAAAGTAACAAGCTTAAACGCACCAAATTATCAAGCCAAAATCATTTTTGCAAATAATATGGCTGACATTAATCAAAATGTTTATTTAACAAATGGTGCTGAAACAACTACAAACACAGAATATTCTTATTCTATTGTAAATGTAAAGGGTAAGTATAAATTAAGATTCAATAGTACGGCACCAACTTCTTCAGTTGTAGAAAATAATGATCCACAGCAAACAATAGTTGTTTACACACCTGTTGCAATTTCAACAACAACTACAACAACTACCACTTCGAATTCAGGAACAAATACCAGTAATGATAATGTAGGGATAAACATGAATGGAGCAGGAATAAATATTAATATAAATAGCTCTGTTCCAACAAATACAAATTCCACCTCTACAACAAGTTATTCATCATCCACTACAACAACTACTACTGGTGGTAATACAGGTGCTGTTGATAACGATAATTATGTTATGCCAGGTTATTCTGGAGTTTATGGTTGTCGTCACCCAATGAGTTCTACAGATTTTGAAAGCGCGAAGCAGTCTATAAAAGCTAAAGGGTTTGATGAAAGCCGATTGATTTTAGCGAAACAAATTATAGGAAGTAATTGTTTGCTTTGTTCTCAAATAAAAGATTTAATGAGCCTAATGAGTTTTGAAGAGACAAAATTAGAATTGGCAAAATTTTCATGGCATCATAATTTGGATAAGGGAAATTATTACAAATTAAATGATGCTTTTAGTTTTGAATCCTCAATTGAAGAATTAAACAACTATACTCAAAGTCATTAAGTTATAGAATATTTACATAAAAAATCGTTTTTAAAGCGCTCAGAAAAAATCTGAGCGCTTTTTTTATAACTTTGCCAGATGCAAAAACGATTTTTAGTATTCAGTGGATTCTCAGGAGCAATGGCTGTTGCTCTAGGCGCAATGGCTGCTCATTTTCTAAAATCAAAAGTTGATTTAGGAATTATTACAGAAACCAATCTTCAGACATTTGAAACTGCAGCTCGTTATCAAATGTATCATAGCATCGCTTTGCTTGCAGTTGCGTTATATTCCGATAAATTTAATCCTAAATTAATAGCCAAAGTAGGTTACTGCTTCATGGTTGGGATAGTTCTTTTTTCAGGGTCGTTATATTTAATTGCTACTGCCGGGTTAATTGGCTTTTCTAATGTTCGATTGCTAGGTCCGATTACTCCAATTGGAGGCGTCTTTTTTATTGTTGGTTGGCTGATTTTAGCTTATGCCGGAATAAAACCAAAATCTCCATCTAATTAATTTAAATTATTGGCAATCTTTTATTCTTAGTTTCCATGAGTAATTATTCAAAATATCAAGAAATACTGCGAAAAATTGCTGATGTACAATATGCTTCTGCTGTTTTAAATTGGGATCAGGAAACATATATGCCTTCAAAAGGCGCTGAATATAGAGCGCAACAGTTGTCAACTTTAGCCGGGATTGCACATGAACTTTCAACAACCAAAGAACTCGGGGATTTGTTAGAACTGTTAAAAAATGATGATTCTCTAGGTGAAAAAGAAAAACGAAACATCAAAGAATCACTAAAAAAGTATATAGATAACAAGAAATATTCTACAGAGTTTGTTCAGCAGTTAAGCAAAACTATTTCTGAAGCATTTCAGGCATGGCAGAAAGCGAAAGCTGAAAATAATTTTTTGCTCTATGCTCCTTATCTTGAAAAGCTTGTAAAATTAAAACGAGACGAATGTTGTATTTTAGGGTTTGAGAGCCATCCGTATGACGCTTTGTTGGATCAATATGAACCTGGAGCAAAAACCACTGATTTAGAAGTTCTTTTTGCTGATGTTCGAATTCAATTGGTTGATTTTGTGAAACAAATTGCATCCAAACCACAAAATCAGGAATCGTTTATGTTTACCCATTATAATAAACAAAAGCAATGGGATTTTGGGATGGATCTTCTAAAGCAAATTGGTTATGATTTTGATGCCGGAAGACAAGATGTTTCATCTCATCCATTCACTACTAATTTTTGTTCAGAAGATGTGCGCGTCACCACTCGAATCAATGAAAATGATCTAAGTGAAATGATTTGGAGCTGCATTCATGAAGGTGGACATGGATTATACGAACAAGGGCTTCCTTCAAGTGAATATGGTTTGCCTTCAGGAGAATATATTTCTTTGGGAATTCACGAGTCTCAATCGCGTTTATGGGAGAATAATGTTGGGAGGGGATTGCCATATTGGAAAGCAAATTATAAAAAACTTCAAGAGATTTTCCCTGACAACTTACAAAACATCTCAGTTGTTGATTTTTACAAAGCAATGAATATTGTGAAACCCTCATTGATAAGAACTTCAGCCGATGAATTAACATATCATTTTCATGTGTTGATACGTTTTGAAATTGAAAAAGCTTTGATCGAAGGAACGATTGAGGTAAAAGATTTGCCAAGCTATTGGAATAGCAAATACAAAGAATATTTAGGTATTAATGTTCCAAGTGATACTCAGGGTGTTTTACAGGATATTCACTGGAGCCACGGAAGTTTTGGATACTTCCCAACATACTCGTTAGGGAGTTTTTATGCAGCACAATTTTATGCTCAGGCAAAAAAGGAGATCATAAACTTAGAATCAGAGATTGAAAATGGAAATATGTCACTCTTATTAAATTGGTTGCGATCAAAGGTGCATATTCATGGCAAGTTTTATTCAGCAGAGGAATTATGTATTCAGATAACAGGAGAAAAATTAAATTTTAAATACTTTATGGATTATGCCAAAAATAAGTATTCGAAATTGTACGATCTCTAATGTCATTTTTATTTTGTAGAGAATAATTGAAAAAGAATCGATAAAATCTCTTAACAGCTCAATTCTTAAACTACCTTTAATATTCTCCAATAAAATTCCAACCTTTCTCCAACAAATTTTTTGGCACTTTTTTTTTTGCGATTATACACAATGATTTATCAACATAGTAAAAGCTGGAATTTAATATTGAATTAAATAAGTGTTTGGTAAACAGTTGTTTACGAATGTTATTTAATAAGAAATTTCGATTGGGAAAGTTCAAAAAAAAGTATAATATTTTGATTGCATTAGCTCAAATTTTTATAAGTTTGTGCTATAATTTTTAACTATTAATCAAAAAACAAAACTCATGAACGAATTTGGAATTAAAGCCAAAAATGCAAGCATTGCAAGTTTAGGTTTAGGTAATGTTTCTGCAGCATATTGGAATTTAAATGCAGCAGAACTTGTTGAAGAAACATTAATAAGAGGTGAAGGTGTATTGACAGATACTGGAGCTATAGCAGTTGATACAGGCGAATTTATGGGTCGTTCTCCAAAAGATAAATTTGTGGTTTTAGATGAAAAAACAAAAGATACAATTTGGTGGGGAGATGTAAACTTTAAATTTGATTCAGATAAGTTTGATACACTTTATAACCGTGTTTGTGCGTATTTGTCAGGAAAAGAAGTTTATGTAAGAGATTCTTATGCATGTGCTGATCCTAAATATCGCTTAAATATTCGTGTTGTTACCGAGTTTCCTTGGTCTAATTTATTTGCAAATAATTTATTCTTACGTCCAACTCATGACGAAATAATGAGCTTTGATCCTGAATGGACAATCGTTAATGCCCCTGGATTTAGAGCAACCCCTGAAATTGACGGAACTCGTCAACATAATTTCACAATTTTGAATATGACCAAGAAGATAATCCTAATTGGTGGTTCTGGTTATACAGGAGAGATCAAAAAAGGGATTTTCTCATTATTAAATTACATTTTACCGCATGAAAAAGGTGTTTTATCAATGCACTGCTCTGCAAATATTGGTAAAGATGGCGATACTGCCATTTTCTTCGGGCTTTCAGGAACTGGAAAAACTACATTGTCGGCTGACCCTAATCGTGGATTAATTGGAGATGATGAGCATGGCTGGAGCGAAAATGGTGTGTTTAACATTGAAGGCGGGTGCTATGCAAAGTGTGTAGATTTAACTAAGGAAAAAGAACCTCAAATTTTTGGTGCTGTAAAATTCGGTGCTTTGCTAGAAAATATTGAATTTTTTGAAAATACGTCAACCGTTGATTTTAGTAACATATCAAAAACTGAAAATACTCGTGTTGGTTATCCTGTTCATTTTATAGATAATGCAGTTGAGCCATCAGTTGGAAATATTCCAAAAAATATTTTCTTTTTAACTTGTGATGCTTATGGCGTATTGCCTCCAATTTCAAAATTATCAACCGGACAAGCAATGTATCATTTTATTTCAGGTTATACTGCTAAAGTTGCAGGGACAGAAGTTGGTGTTACAGAGCCTCAGTTAACATTCTCCGCTTGTTTTGGAAAAGTATTTTTACCATTACACCCAACTCAATATGCTGAACTTTTAGGAAAAAAATTAAAAGATAACAAAGCAATTAATGTATGGTTGGTAAATACTGGTTGGTCAGGAGGTTCATTTGGTGTTGGTAGCCGAATGAAGTTATCATATACTAGAGCTATGATCACTGCTGCATTAACAGGGAAATTGGATGTAATAAAATATGAAACCTTGCCAATTTTCGGTTTGCAAATTCCAACTGAATGTGCAGATGTTCCAACAGAGATATTAAATCCACGTAACACATGGAAAGATAAAGATGCATATGATGCTACATCAAATAAATTAGCTGTTGCATTTAATAAAAACTTTGAACAATATGCAAATGCGGCTAACGCAGAAATTTTGGCTGCTGCTCCAAAAGCGACTGTAAATGCATAAATGTAATAGGTGTTAAATTATTTATAAAAATGCCCTTCCGCCATGGTAGGGCATTTTTATTTTCCGACCACTATTAACTTAATTCAGAATATTTACATTTGTAAAAAAAAATCATGCACCTTTTTTATACACCTGATATAACGTCCAATACTTATATTCTTCCAGAAGAAGAAAGTAAACATGCTATAAGGGTATTGCGACTTACTATTGGAGATTCTATTCAATTAATAGATGGAAGAGGAGGTTTGTATATTGCTGAGATAGTCGATGACAATCAAAAACGCTGTGCAGTAAAAATAACTGATGTAAAAAAAGAATTTTTAAAACGTGATTGGAATTTGCATATTGCCATTGCGCCAACAAAAAATATGGATCGCTTGGAATGGTTCGTTGAAAAAGCAACAGAAATTGGTATTGATGAAATTTCACTAATTGATTGTAATAAAAGTGAACGTAGTATTGTAAAAGCAGAGCGATTAAATAAAGTAGCCGTTTCTGCAATTAAACAGAGTTTAAAAGCTTATTTACCTATAATAAATGAAATAGCTGATTTTAAAAAGTTTATTGCGTCAATAGCAAATTTTGAAGGGCAAAAATTTATTGCACACTGTCATGCTCGTGAAGCATTACCTCATATCAAAGTGCTTTATAAATTTAAAGAAAATACAATTATTCTGATTGGGCCTGAAGGCGATTTTTCAATTGAAGAGATTAAACTCGCTTTAGATAATGGGTTTAAAGAAATTAGTTTAGGTGAAAGTCGCCTACGTACCGAAACAGCTGCGTTATATGCGTGCACAACTATAAATATCATAAACAATGACTAGCTATCCTTTTTTCAAAAAAATCATTCATTCATTTTACTTGAAAGATTTGTATGTTTTCAGCAGAATAAATGAAAAAAATAAGATCGGGTTTAAATATTTATTTTTTCTATTAAGCATCTTCTGGATACCGGAAATGGTAAAGATGCAAATTGGAATGAGTCGTTTCATTAATAATGAACTTCCTTCAGTAGTGGATAAGTTACCAGTTGTGACAATAAAAAATGGAGTTGCTTCATTTGATAAATCTTCGCCTTATATTATGAAAGATGATGAAACAGGAAAAGATATTATGATTTTTGACGAATCAGGTACATTTACTTCTCTTGAAGGTACTGAAGCGAAAATTCTCCTTACTGATACAAAATTGATATATGAGAAAAGTGCTATGGAAACAAGAGAATATAGTTTGTCAAATATCAATGACTTTACTTTAACACATGAAAAAATTCTATCATGGGCAGGCTGGGGAAATTATCTTACTATATTATTTTATATATTTATTATTCCGTTTGCACTCTTGTACAGAGCCTTTCAGGTTCTTATATATTCACTAATAGGTTTGATTTTTCAGGCTATTCTCGGGACTAAATATTCGTTTCAAACAATTTATCGACTATCAATCATTGCTATTACACCAGCATTTATCATTGATAAACTATTGGGGTATTTTGAAGTGACTTTTTCAGGTTGGGCATTTATATGCCTTATTATCTCTTTAGCTTACCTTTATTTTGGTTTGTTAGCAAACAAGGAAAACGAAATTGCAAATCAACTACCTTCTCCTGAACTCGGAACAAATAATTGAAGTAGCTACAGCAGCATTTAAGGATTCGGCTTCACCACTTACCGTTTTATAATGAGAAAATGAAGGAATGCTTATTTTATCTGTAATAAAAGGCAACAATTTTTCTGAAATACCTTTCGATTCGTTTCCTATAATTATAAAACTGTTCAAAGGGAGTGTTTTTTCGTAGATGCTTTCTCCACCAAGTAATGCTCCAAATACTTGATTCTTTATACTTGATTCCTGATTCTTCAAAAAATCAATAAGGTCAGTGTAATATATTTTTATCCTTGAGATTGAACCCATTGTAGCTTGCACTACCTTTGGGTTAAAAGCATTTACTGTATCATTGTTGCATACTATGTTTTCAATGCCAAACCAATCAGCGATGCGAATGATCGTTCCCAAATTACCGGGATCTTTAATATCATCTAATACTAATGTAAGTTTATCTTTTAACGAATCCATTTTTAGCTGATGCTGAGGTGTTTCGCAAACAGCGAGCACTTCATTGGCGGTCATAAGTGCTGAAATTCTCTCTAACTCATTTTCTTTTATTTCGAAACGTTCAATGGTCGATGCAATTTTATTGTTTCTAAAAAACTCTGATGTTGCATATACTTGCTTCACTATGATATCTGAAACAAATAATTCAGGAACTATTTTAGTTCCTTCAGCAATAAATAAATTGTGTTCTTCTCTATACTTTTTCTGTTTAAGAGAATTCACAAATTTGATCTGGTTTTTCGAAAGCATAAATGCATTATTATTTTTGTTCGGACAAATGTAGTAATTTAGTAGCCTTTACTACAAGGCAATTTACAATATCG